>CAYHHJ010000114.1:0-3886 GCA_964356405.1 uncultured Candidatus Peribacteria bacterium
TGGCGTGAAGCCGGAGGATATTACTTTGGAGGTGGATGACAATTCGCTCACCATTAAGGGTGCTACTGAAAGCGAAAAAGAAGAAGAAGATAAAACCTGGTATAGGAGAGAATGTGAGTGTGGATCGTTTTCACGTACCTTTGCTTTACCCAGCGGTGCCAAAGTCGACGCTATTACAGCAAAAAATAAAAATGGATCGCTAATCGTAACAGTGCCTAAAACAAAATCGACTTCTAAAAAGCAGATTCCTATAGAGTAACTCTTTTACCCCCTTACACATGAGCACCTTCCTCTCCGACCGTCCAAAGTCCACGCCTTATCAGGTTTTCTTACACTTGATGATGATGGCAATGTACTACGTCGCCATCATTAGTTTTGTAGCTTTAGTGGTTCAATACATAGACCTCATTTTTCCAGATGAACTCATCGGTTATAGTGGCTCTTACGACGTAATCCGCTCGACCTCCTCAGCTCTACTTGTCACCTTTCCCGTATTCCTTTTATGTACATGGTTCATTAGGAAAGACTTTAAAAATCAGCCTAGTGAAAGAAATATCGGGATTCGACGTTGGTTGATTTATCTCACCTTATTTGTAGCAGGGGTAACCATGGTGGTGGACATGGTGCAGTTTGTGAATGGTTTCTATAGTGGCGAACTCACCCTGCCATTTTTCCTAAAATTATTGATGGTTTTATTGGTCTCGATTCTGACTTTTGCTTATTTCATGTGGGATTTAAAAGAGAATGGAATCAGTCAAAAAAATGCAAAAATTTTAGCAGCCTCCAGCTCCAGCGCATTGCTTGTCACTCTAATTATAGGATTTGTACTGGCAGGTACACCTGCTCATCAACGTGCTGTGCGCCTGGATGAACAGCGCATCATGGATCTACAAACTATCGAATACGAAATAGGCAGCTACTGGAGTGAAAAGAAGCTTTTGCCAACGCAGCTTGTAGATCTACAACGCGACTTATACTATTTCCAACTTCCCGTAGACCCCGAGACCGATGAAAATTATAGCTACTCTGTTACGGGTTCTTTGTCCTTTGAGCTATGTGCTACTTTCTCAGCCGAATACCAAGCTATTCTAAATACGCGCTTGCCATCAGACCAATGGAATCATGGAGTAGGGGAGACCTGCTTCGATCGTATTATCGATCCAGATTTCTTTAGAGGCTCTAAGCCAGTCACTTTTTTGAACTTGCCTTAAAAATCCCAATAACTGAAACCAAAGCCGCCAACGTGGCTATCAAGAAGACAAGCGATAGCAAGGATTCCGAAACAGACCATTCATACTGTCTCGCCGCTTATGCCTAGTATTCCTGAGCAGTCACCCCAAGCTGCTGAATGGCAGTTTGCAGGGCACTGCGATCAAAATAATCGCTTCCAATAGAGCCATCACTCAGAGCCTCTTGCCCATCGTATTCCCACATCAAGAACATGAGTAAATCCGGGACACCCAAAAGGACATTCCCATACTCGGTGATTTCATCAGCCGACATGGTCCAACGACCGGATCTCCATCCCGCTTGTCCACTGGAACCGTCGCCACCATCGGCAATATTCAAACCGTTGATTTCTCCCAATCCCAAAGATTGAGAAGCCGCGTATTCTGCCGCAGCATAGGCTTCCACTGGCCCTTCTTTGACTTCATACTGATTCACAATTGCATCCAAGTACGAGTACTTGCCTCCCACAGGAACCGGGATTTCTGTGGCCTGTATACGGACAAAAGTCATGAGCCCGGGCATGATACTTTCACTGTAACGAGCCATTTCGTCCAAATCAGCCGCATCAGGATTGCGTCCGGAAAAAGTTTTAATGTCATCCAAGAGCATGTTTCCCACCAATACGCCGTTGTCGATATAGGTCTGCACGCCTGAATCTTTCCATTCGCTGATTTGAGACTTCCATTTGTCCAAATCAAAATCCCCATTCGTGCTGACGCTGTCGTGGTCATCGGTCATTCTAAAAGTGACTTTCATCCCGGCCCCTTGAATCATCGGCAAGAAGGTTGCAACCGCCCACGTGGGGTTGGAAGAAGCCACCTGGAATACCGTAGTATTGAAGCGACTTTTAACATCCTTGAAACCTTCAAGAGACTGATAACCATTGAGACCCCAAAATCCGAACAGAAGCGAGTCTGTACCGTTCCCCGTCAAAGCTCGATACACATTTTCTGCGACTTCTCCCCTTGTCCGCGCCTGAGCCGGATAAAAAGCCCCGCTCGTCTCCTCCAAAAGATTCAAAGACAACGCTAAAGAAAGATAAGGAGCATACCATTGGGTGTTGTTGGTGTCGCTGAACGGCGTCTCGCTCGCTTCCGGCAAATCCGCCTCCAATCCAGCCGCATGAATGAGCATTTTGACTGATTCCACTTTGTTCACGGACGTTCCGGGTCTGAACAGCCCGTCTGAATACCCCTCTACCCATCCTTTCTCGGTTGCATAACAAACATAAGGCGCATACCAATCGTTCAAAACGTCCGGATAACAATCCCTATACTTGGTGGAATCCGGCTGCGTTGCAAAGCTCAATACCAAGACCTTGAGCAGTTCAGCTCGATTGATGGAAGCATCCGGTTTAAAGCTCGAATCCGAATAGCCTTCTAAGATTCCATAATCTGCAAGATAGGAAATGGCGTCATAATGAGCACCCGATTCTGGCACATCACTGAAGCTGGCAGCCTGAACAAGAGGACTCAAACAAAGGGCTTGGGATAGGGCCAGGAAAAACAGAGCAATTTTTTTTCGCATAAGTGGCGGCTGCTTGAAATAAATGATGCTTCTTCAGGGTAGACAATCCTAACATCTTTTGTCCCACCACGCAAACAGCGAAACTACATGGAGTTAGGGGGAGGGCGCTGATTTTAGCAAGAGGCTCCCTCATGCAAAAAGAATTCACCATAAGATAGGTGTTCTGATACAATACCTGTGTTTTTTATCCCCCTACGCCATGAAAAAAGCTCTCAACATCTTCCTCAAGCTCCTTTTGACCCTTATCCTTGTTATGCCTATTCTCGGAGTGACGGGAGTCTTTCCAGCACCCACTCCAGAAATGTACAACACTCCAGAGGCCTACGACTTCATAGCCATGCTCATGGCGGGTAAATACATTATGTATCTCGAGGCGATTGTCTTTGCGCTCGCCGTTCTTTGTCTTTGGTCTAAGCGCGTGGCACTGGCTGCTCTGCTTATTTTGCCAATCACGGTCAACATCGTTGGATTCCATCTTTTCTTGGACGGAGGATTATTCACTCCCGGCGCTGTAATGGGCAATGTGCTGCTTCTCCTCAACCTCTACTTCCTATGGCAATCAAAAAAGGAGTACAGCGCTTTGCTCAAGGGTACAAAAAATTAGTCTAAAACTTTCTCATGGAAAATCACCGTATCTATGCAATGAGCTTTGCCAGTGTGTATCCGCTTTATATTAAGAAGGCAGAGAAAAAAGGCCGCTCAAAGGCTGAGGTGGATGAGGTCATTTGCTGGCTAACGGGATACAGTCAAAAAGAGCTTCAGAAGCAAATCGACAAGGCCGTTGATTTCGAAACTTTCTTTGCAGAAGCAACACTCAACCCAAACGCCTCACTCATCACCGGCGTGATTTGTGGTTGGCGAGTGGAAGAAATGACGGACGAGCTCATGCAAAAAATTCGTTACATGGATAAACTCATCGACGAATTGGCCAAAGGAAAGGCCATGGAAAAGATTCTGCGGGTCTAGTACCCGTTTCATTCAAGCCCATCATCACCATACGGGATACCATTGTCTTCATTGGGATCTAGTCCATCATCACCATACGGGATACCATTGTCTTCATTGGGATCTAGTCCATCATCACCATACGGGATACCATTGTCTTCATTGGGATCTAGTCCATCATCAC
>CAYHHJ010000115.1:0-3875 GCA_964356405.1 uncultured Candidatus Peribacteria bacterium
GAAAAGGCAGCGCAGGTTCTAGCTTTTGAATTTCGAGAATCTTCGTTAAACTCCAAGAAATGAAAATAGCTTTTGTTCACGATTTCTTGCTCCGGCTTGGGGGCGCCGAACGGGTGCTCAAGTCGCTGATGGATATGTATCCGGAGGCGCCGGTGTATACGCTGCTCTATGACGAGGCCAAAGTGGGCGAGGTTTTTCCGCGCGAACGTGTGATCACATCACGACTGCAAAAATGGCCACGCTTCATTCCCGGCATGCACAAGATGATGTTCCCTTTTATGCCCGGCGCCGTGGAAGACTTTGACCTCAGCGGCTACGACGTGGTGCTGAGCAGTTCCAATGCCTACGCGCACGGCATCGTGACGAATTTGGAGACGACGCACATTTGCTACTACCACTCGCCCATGCGCTACGCCTGGGACTACACTCATCAATATTTGCGAGACCAAAAACTGGGGCTGATAGGCGAAATGATTGCGAGCCGCATGCTGCACAAAGTCCGCATTTGGGACTACCTGGCGGCCGACCGAGTGGACATTCCTCTCGCCAATTCGCGCACGGTACAAGGACGCATCCGCAAGTACTACCATCAGGAGTCGGAGATCATTTATCCGCCCGTGGACGTGGAAAGGTTTACGCCGCACGCCAAGCACGAGGGTTACTTTTTGATCGTGTCTACTTTGACGCCGTACAAACGCATCGATCTCGCGATTGAGGTGTTTAACAAGTTGGGGAAACGACTCGTGATTATTGGGCAAGGAAACGATGAAACGCGGCTGCGTCGGCTGGCGAGTCCGCACATCGACTTTTTGGGTTACAAATCGGACGAGGACGTGAAGGAATACATGGAAAATTGCCGCGCCTTTATTTTCCCCGGTGAAGAGGATTTTGGGATAGCACCGGTGGAAGCCATGGCCTGCGGAAAACCCGTGCTCGCGCTGCGAAAAGGCGGCCTCACCGAAACCATGATCGAAGGGGTGACTGGACAATTTTTTGAAGAACAAACAGTGGAAAGCTTGGAAGCAGGTCTCACCCAGCTTCTGATCAATGAAAAAGAATACGATGCGGAAAAAATCGCCAAGCACGCGCAAAAGTTCAGCGAAAAAGCTTTTCAAAAAGCCATGAAATCCGTGATCGACCATGCTATACTGGCCGCCTCTAAGAAGAATTAAATGGCTCTGTACCGCAAATATCGACCGCAAAGCTTCGATGACCTCAAGGGGCAAAGCAGCATTCAAACCACGCTGCTGGAAGCACTGAAACAGAATAAACTCGTGCATGCGTACCTGTTTTCTGGGCCACGTGGAACGGGGAAAACCACCACCGCGCGTCTGATAGCCAAGGCTATTCAATGTGAAAAACGACTCGAAACCGGTGAAGCCTGCGGCACCTGTGACATTTGTCTCCAAAATGCCAAAGGCGATTTGGTGGATTTAGTGGAGATCGATGCGGCATCCAATCGTGGGATCGATGAAATCCGTGATCTGCGAGAAAAGATCCGTTTTGCACCGACTCGCGCCCACTCCAAAGTTTATATTATTGATGAAGTCCATATGCTCACCAAGGAGGCGTTCAATGCGCTTCTGAAGAGCTTGGAAGAACCACCGACGCACGTCTATTTTATTTTGGCGACCACCGAACTGCATAAGATTCCCGAAACCATTTTGTCACGCTGCCAGCGTTATGATTTTAAGCGTATCTCTGAGCGGGAGATTGTGGAGCGACTCGAGTACATCGCGAAGAAGGAAAAAATTGAATTCGAACCGATTGCCTTGGAGCTTTTGGCGAAGCATGCGGAGGGCGGAATGCGAGACGCGATTTCACTGTTTGAACAATTTGCTACGGAGGTTTTAACGGAAGCGCGTGTGCGCGATAAATTGGGCCTCACCAGTCATCAATCCTGTGAAGAATTGTACGCGGCTTTGGGTAGTGCGGATGGCGAAAAAGGTTTGAAAGTAATCGAGCAACTCTACCAAGAAGGTTACGACCTGCAACAATTCACCACGACTTTCTTGTCTTATTTGCGAGTGAAAATTCACGCCGCTGTGAAAGAAAAAAAGAATGCCGTGATTCCCAAACTGCTCGACTGGGCAGAACTTTTTGACGACGCATGGGTGAAGCTCAAACGCGCCAGCATTGCGACCTTGCCATTGGAGGTAGCGGTGTTGCGAGCAACGCAAGCGAAGGAAGCCGTGAGTGTACCGGTGGCTGCAACTGTCGTGGCGGCTCCGCTTAATGCGGCGGCACCTTTGGTTCAGCCCATGCCCAGCAAACGTCCAGAAGGGCTCGCCGGTGGAGTGCATTTAGACGCGGTTCGTGCGCAAATTCCGGCTGTTTTGGCGGCGATCACTACCCCGATGACTCGCTCTTCTTTCAAGACAGGTCAGCTCAAGGATGTACAGGGTGAGCATCTGACTTTTGTTTTCTCTACTCGCTTCCACCTCAGCAAAGTGGAGGGCGCGGAAGCCTTGGTAGAAATTGAAAATGCTTTCAAAAAAGTGCTCGCCCAGAACATTAAAATTCACTTTGTACTCGAGGAAATTTTGGCGGCACCCATGGCGACGAGCGTGGCGTCAGTTCAGGAGCAAACTGCGCCTGTTGGCACAGCGGTAGACAGCATCGATATCGGCTGGGATACTGTGGAGGAGCCTTTATAAGCCTCATGATTGAACATCTCAAACAAATCCACAAAGCCCTCGGCGGTCTCGACGCCTCCGTGATTCACATTGCGGGTTCCAAAGGCAAAGGCACCACCGCGACTCTGCTCGCAAAAATCATTCAACTGCACGGAAAAAAAGTGGGGCTCTTCACGTCTCCGCCACTTTTGGCTGTGGAAGAAATGATTACGATAGACGGCGAGCGCATCAAGACATTGGATTTGCAGCATTTATTTGAGCGCATCCGTGACATCAATCCTGAGCTCTCGACTTTTGAAGAACAAACGCTCGCGGCCCTGCTCTACTTTCAAGAAAATAATTGCCAATTTGTGGTGCTGGAGTGCGGTTGGGGCGGACTCAATGACGCGACGAATATCGTGGAGACTAAGTTGATGACGCTGCTGACGCATGTGGAGTTGGAACACACCGAAGTTCTAGGCGCGACTTTGGAGGAGATCACGCGCAACAAGCTGGGCATTTGTCGGCCGGACGTTCCTCTCATTACGGTGCCCACGCAAGTCGAGGAAGTTTTGGATACGATTCGCGCGGAGGGTTACGAAGCCATGATTGCAGGTGCGTATGACCTGGGAAATCACCATCCGGAAAGTGCCGGCCTCGCGGTGATGGCTGCTGATTTAATGGGTTTTAGCATCGACTCCGTGAGCCAAGAAGAGTTGGTGAATTTAGTGATTCCAGGGCGTTTTGAAATCGTGCCTTTTGGCGTTCACACGCTGATTTTGGAAGGCGCGCACACCTACGACAGCATCGAATATTCTTTGGAGCGTGTGAACGAATTCATGTGGAAACATGGGTTCGGCGAACCCTTCTTTGCCATTCACATTTTAAAAGACAAACGTGCGGATTTATGGGAACTTTTCCCACGCGCACGAACGGTGTGGGTGCCGATTCACGACGACCGAGCCGGCGTGAAACCAGACGAACTCAATGAAAAAACCATTGAGGAGATTTTTGAACAGCTCCGTGGAGAAGCGACGCCACAGTTGGTGGTGTTCTGCGGCTCATTCAAGCTGGTTGCGGAGGTGAAGAGGGCTATGTTAAAATAGTTATGTTCTCTAGGCTTCCAAACACCGTGCTACAAGAAAAAGGCTCCACTGATGGGAGCTCTTTTCTTTGTTCAGAGGTGGAGGTAAGGGGATTCGAACCCCTCTTGGGAAGTTCTCTAGGCTTCCCAGGCAACCAATTGCTACCCCCACAACA
>CAYHHJ010000116.1:0-2221 GCA_964356405.1 uncultured Candidatus Peribacteria bacterium
CGCGGGGGTCGAGGATGAGGATTTTTTTGCCGTGCCAGGCGTTGCCGAGGAAGTGGCTGAGTAGGGTTTCGTAACGGAGGCTAGTGTGTGGCAGCGTGAACTCTTTGTAGGGGTCTTTGAGGCGTGCGGTGCGGGCTTTTTGAATGGGATCTTCGGGACTGCCGAAGGGCAGGCGGTGCAAGGCGAGGAAGTTTAGTTTGATGCCTTCGTCCATTAAGAAGTCCATGAAACCTTCATTGCCCACGAATACATTTTTGCCGTCGGTTTTGCCGGAAAGTTTGGCGATTTTTCCCATGCCGCCGCCCATGTTTTGCACGAGTAATTTGAGTTCGAGTTCCTTGGTGACTTTGCCGAGTTTGTAGAAAAATTGTTCTGCCGTGGCCATGGAATTTGCGATGAGCATGGCATTGCCTTCTGCTTTGGGTAGCCAGCTTTTTAGCTCGTTCACCACGTCTTCAATGTTTTGTGGATCGTTGGGGCTGCGGATGGTTTTTTCAGGGTAATACAGGGGCAAAGGGAGCGCTTCGGCAGCGGACTGAGTTTGTATATCTGCGGGCAAACCGAGCTCTTGTTTGAGGAAAGCAAAGTCGTCTTTTAAATTTCCGTGGTGTGAAAAGAGCTGCAGATTTTTAACATCCTTCCATACGCGTTCTGCGAAAATTTCGTGCGCATTTTTTGGGAAGGCGTGCACGATGGGTTGCATCTCTTTGCTCAGGGTAATCCAAAGCAGAGGAGCGTTGAGTTGTAGGATTTTAGTGAGGTACAAAAGGTAGCGGCTGAATTCTTCCAGCGCGGTGCTTTTTTTGCAGTGATCGCCGAGCGCCGCCACGATGCTTTCAATAGAATCGGCGGAGCCTTTTACTTTGTTCCACTCGGCCGTGTTGTAGTGGTGAGCCTCGAGAGTTAGCGAGTGATGAGGATCGTTCATATTGCCGTGCGTTTGCATGACCATGCCCAGGAATCCGAAGAGAATGGAGACTTTGGTGGCGAGGGAATCTATGACGTCGGCGGCATCGGGATTCTCGTTTTTAAGACGTTGGAGGTCTTGGATGAAACGGCTTTCGCTGAGGCGGATGTGCCACGCATCTTCAATGCCAACTACAAGTTGTTCTGCTTCGCCCACAATCACGTTGGTAGGAATTTTTAGCAGGGGATCTTTGCGACTGCGATCTTTGAGGAAATAATGCTGACCCACGGCCATGACCTTTTTTTCTTGGCTGGAATTTTGTGCTTTCGCAAAGAAGGATTCCGGCGCGCCACTTTCTTGGCAGCAGAGGTCGAACCAGACTTCTTTTTCTTCTTTAATGAAGCGGAGTTCGAGTTTGTCGCCGGTCTTGGTTTCTAGGAGCCAGAGCTGCATTTTTACGGCGATCATGGTCTCGGTTCCGCTGAGTCGTTCTTTGCTAATAAAAATCTTAAAGCGGTTCTCGTCCAAGTACGAATTGGGGTGTTTTAAAATGCCCAGGTCTTTGTGTGTGGGCAAGTGCTCAGGCACGTCCACCACGAGCAAAGATTTTTCATCACGGCTGAGTGCGTAGTTGAGCAAATCTTGGTACGTATGGCTGCGTTCTTCCAGCAAAAAAGGTGTCTTTAAGTTTGCTGCGAGCTCGGTTAAATTCGCATGTTCTTCGGAGTGCGCGGAGTTTTCTATAACTTCGGTTTCGGTGAAACGTTTTCCTTTTTTTCCGTCGTCCAGCAGGGGGAGAATATGCTCGGACCAAGCCCAGTCGCTCTTTTCGAGCAGTGGTCGGATGGCGGATTTTTCTGTGGAAGTGAGGGCGCGAACATGGTCACTGATTTGCCAAAAAAGTTCGATATTCGCCAGCACATCGTCTAGCGCGCGGTGGGCACTCACTTGGCGGATGCTGAGTTTTTGGCAGAGTACTTCCAAACTGTAGCTGGTCTCTTTCGCCATGAAACCCTGCGCGAGTTGGCAGGTGTCTAGCATTTGGTTGGGTACGCCAAAACCTTTTGCATTCAGGAAGCCCACGTCGAAGGGAATGAAGTGTCCCATAATGGGGTAGGCGCCGAGTTTTTCTAGAATTTTCTCTTTCACTTCATGCAGCGCCGGCGCGTCTTTTACCATCTCATTGGTGATGCCCGTGAGGTGCGTGGTGAAGGCAGGAATGGAGATTGCGGGTTTAACGAGCGTAGACCACTGGTCCAGAATTTTTTCGCGATCAAATAAAACAATGGCCACTTCAATAATGTGGTCATCTTG
>CAYHHJ010000116.1:2321-3843 GCA_964356405.1 uncultured Candidatus Peribacteria bacterium
ATGCGCCGATTCTACAGGCTTTATTCCAAAGACTCCATGAGTTCTACCACAATCTTGCAGACCTCGGCGCGGGTGATGCTTTGGTTGCCGCGGAAGGTGCCATCGGTGTAACCGCTGATGAGTCCGGAGAGTTTTGCGTAGGCAGTGTATTTGGAGTACCAGTCGGCCACGGTGTCGACGTCTTCAAAGTTGGGAACCACGGAGGCAAATTCGGTGATGCCACCGGCGACTAGGATTATTTTGAGAGCTTCGGCGCGCGTAACTTCGCTATTGGGGCGGAAGGTACCATCGTCATATCCGCTCACAATGTCCAGGTCAGCGGCACTTAAAACGTAGCCGTAGAACCAGTCGGCTTCGAGCAGGTCAGTGAAGTGGGCGGTTACAGCACTGGTCGGGTGACCAAAAGCCAAGAGGGCAATTTTTACAATTTGCGCGCGGGTGATTTTATCGTCGGGGCCAAAGCGGCCGTCACCGTATCCGGAAATGACATCTTTGTTATAAAGATTGTTGATGTAATCCTTGCCCCAGTGAGTTTCAATATCGGTGAGTGCAATTTTGTCGCTGGCAGTGTCACTGCCGCCTTCGTTGTCGCCTTCGCTGCCACTAGTAATATAAACTTTCACGCCGGAACTTAGATTGCCCGTGGAGTCTTCTAAAGAAAGGCTAAAAATATCTTGGGTGCCGCTGCCGGTCAGATCCACGTCTACGGAAAAAGTTCCATCGTTGTCCACTTTTTCGCCGCTGTCTTCGCCGTTTAAAATGATGTGGGTTTTAGCTTCGCCCGTTCCTTCAATGGTGTACGAACTTTCGTTCGTGGTGACCTCGGCATCTTCTACTTCAGGGGCGGCGGGGGCCGTGTGGTCTTGGCCGCTGCTTGCTTCGTAGTCTTGGGTGACTTCCGCGCCCTCAACAATGGTCACTTCAATGGATTCGCTGGGGTCGGAACCTTGGATGAGGGCGGTTACATAAAAACTATTTTCACTTTCTTGCACCAGGGCTACTTCCACGGAAAAATTACCCTGGGCGTCCGCAGTGGCACTGGGTATGTCGTAAAGTCCTCCTGTAACCATGATCATGGTGCCGGGCTCGGCTTCGCCGGTGATAGTGGCTTTGTTAGCGTCCACGGGGGAAAGTGGGTCGTCCACTTGTGGAGCTTGGGTCTCTCCCGCCAAGGCTAAAAGCACCGGAAAACTGCTGCTGACCGTGAGCAAAAGAAAGGCGAACAGAAACTTTTTCATGGAGGCTGGAGTGATTGGCGTGCTCGTTTATTCTACAACAGCGCCACGAATTCGTCGAACAGGAAAGAAGTATCTGTGGGGCCAGGTGCGGCCTCGGGGTGGAATTGTGAGGAGAAGAAAGGCAGTTTTTTGTGACGGAGACCTTCTACGCAGCCGTCGTTGGCGTTTTCGAAGTAGACTTCCCAATCGCTCGAGAGTTTTTTTGGGTCCACGGCGAACCCGTGGTTTTGAGAAGTGATGTAGCAGCGGCCCGTCGTCGTATCGATGCAGGGTTGGTTTTGTCC
>CAYHHJ010000117.1:0-2453 GCA_964356405.1 uncultured Candidatus Peribacteria bacterium
CTCCATCGGCTGGATAGAAGCGCCACACTCCATCATCCGCTTCCACATAAGCCTCACTTCCGTCATCAGAGGCCCACCCACTTGGGTAGGTATACATAGAAACCTCACGATCTCCCGCAAAATCTATCTGAAGAGTTACATAATCAATCTCGTATTTATTACGAGAATTGGAGCGGTCATAAAACACCTCTGCCTTGGTATAAAAAGTGGGACAGGAGCCCGGCAGTTGATCCGCATAAATATATTTACATCCATCGCGGTCAGAGGGGTATTCAAGTCCCCTATCCGTGTCATCGTCATCCCCCAGTACGTTGGATGTGGGTGATCCCGAGTAAACGAATTTATTGAAGCTGGTGGAAGCCTCAACATCGGTCTCCGTCATAAGACAACCTTGTGTATAAGCAGCTTCAGTGGTGGGGTACGCAGGGGATTCACATCCAACCATAGGATTGTAGTAACTGGTTTCAATGGCATCACCCGTATTGGTCACCTGATTGAAATACACATGTGAATCGCCGGTGTCTCCAATGGTCATATAGAGACTGTCTATATCATCCGCACCATAAAATTCATCGGTAAGAGGATTCCAAAACTGCACCCGTACTCTCCAAAATTCTGCTCCATCCGCCATAGGTGCGTCGGTGTAATCCACATCATCAGGACCATCGGTTGTTTCGTTGGCCAAAATATCGATGTAGGTAACGATCTCTCGTCTTGGCAGTTCCTGAGTAAGTCCGTTGAAACCAATAAAATCATTGAAATAATCGCTCCATGCATATCCGCTGACCTCGCCGGTATTCATGTCAGTATACACATGGTAATCTGCGGGATCGATTGTAAGTCCACCCATAGTGCAGCTATCGCTACAATCCCAATCAAAATCCACCCAGCGTTGACTAGAAGGGATGGTTCCGTTGGTGATACGTGCAGCGCCACTCCATTCTCCGGTTGCTGGATCTACAAAAACATTGGAAACCGTGTTGTAGTCAAAGTCCATACCGTAAATAGTGCCGTACCCCGTACGGGTATAGCGCGCGTAAGATTCTCGGGTTGCTGAGGAGTAAAAATACCCATTTTCATCCACACAACCCTGATCCGAATCTGTCACCCCTGCAAAGTTCACAGTCCCAATCGAAAGCAGCGTGTCAGGATAGTCGTCCGCAATCGCATACACATAACCACAAGAGTCGCCTTCAACGAATCCATCACCTCCGGTATTCACGGGTTCATCCGGAAAAAGGCTGAAGCCCTGCACATTTTGCACAAAAATAGGAACCACAAGCATGGCCAACAATATGGCATTGAACATTTTTTTCATAAAAGCGTGGAGTAGGATGCGTCCACTGTAGCAAATCATAAAATCCTTTCCAAGAGAGTTTACTCCTCGTCGGAGTCCTCACCTTTTTTCTTTTTGGTTCCCTGCGCAGCTTTCAGTTCCGCCGCGTGTTCGCTGGAGTTGGGCTTCTCCCACACCGCAAACTTACACGTAGGATATTTGTTACATCCATAGAACGGCTTTCCGCCACGCTTGGTGTGACGTTCCACGAGTTCACCCTTTCCACATTCGGGACACTTGATTCCAATGGTTTTCAAAATGGTTTCGCTGGTCTTACACTTAGGATAATCGGTGCACGCCAGATACTGCCCAAAACGTCCAGTCTTCACTTCCATAGGCTTGCCACATTTAGGACAAGGCTTGCCTCCCAGTTTCTTTTGCAAATCTGCCACTTCTTTTTCCTTAGCTTCATCGACTTTGCCGGTCGCTTCATCCAGCGGCTTAGCATTTTTACATTCAGGGAAGTTGGTACAAGAAAGGAATTTTCCGTAGCGTCCAAACTTGATCATCATTGGCTTGCCACACAAATCACACATTTCGTCGGTCTTTTCCGTGATCACATCTTCCTTTTTTATGTTTTCCATTTTGTCGTCCACGAGTTTGTGGAAAGGCTCATAAAATTCACGGATTTCGCTCTGCCACGTTCCTTTTCCGTCTTCCACTTCATCCAGCATTTCTTCCATACGAGCGGTGAATTGGTAGTCGAGCACTTTGGGGAAATGTTCCACCAAAAAGTCGTTCACCAAAAATCCAATGTCCGTAGGCTTTAGCTGCTTGGCTTCTTTTTCAATGTATCCACGCGTGAGCACCGTAGAAATGGTTGGTGCGTAGGTAGATGGACGTCCAATCCCCTCGGCCTCCAATTTTTTAACCAAGCTCGCTTCCGTGTAACGCGCGGGCGGTTTAGTAAAGTGCTGTTCTGGCAATAATTTCTTCAACTTAGGGTGTTCGCCTTCGGTAAGTATGGGCAAAATTCCTTCTTCATCTTCCTCCTCTTCATCATCCTGACCTTCCATATAAACTTGCATGAACCCAGAGAAACGAATGGTCTGCCCGGTTGCGCGGAAGGTGTAATCGTTGGCGGTAACGTCCACGCCCACTTGATCCAAAATCGCCT
>CAYHHJ010000117.1:2553-3811 GCA_964356405.1 uncultured Candidatus Peribacteria bacterium
CGGAAGGTGTAATCGTTGGCGGTAACGTCCACGCCCACTTGATCCAAAATCGCCTGCGCCATTTGGCACGCCAGCGTTCGTTTCCAAATGAGTTCATACAAACGAAGTTCGTCTTTTTCCAAATATTTTTTAATAGAATCCGGCGTGCGAGAAAGATCCGACGGACGAATCGCTTCGTGCGCTTCCTGCGCTCCCTTCTTGCCTTTAAACAGTCGAGGTTCCTTGAGTCCATATTCTTTTCCAAACTGCGTCGCAATCACTTCCTGCGCTTGTGCGAGCGCGATTTGTGAAATATTCACGGAATCGGTACGCATGTAAGTTATAAGCCCTTCGTGCCCGGTGTCGAGTTCGACCCCTTCGTACAAATGCTGCGCCACCATCATAGTTTTCTTTACGGAGAATCCCAGCTTGCGCGCCGCTTCCTGTTGCAAAGTAGAGGTCGTAAACGGTGCAGCCGGGTTTCGGTTCACTTCTTTTTTCTCCACGCTCGTCACTTCGTAATCGGCCCCTTCCAGCGCCTTCAAAATTTCTTTGGACTGCGCTTCGTTCGTCACTTTTAAATTCTCACCTTTGAACTTAGTGAGCTTGGCCACAAATTGCTCCTTGGTTTTTTCGGGCGTCATTTCGGCAATCAGGCTCCAGTATTCTTCTGGCTTGAAGGCTTGAATTTCTCGTTCACGGTCGGCAACAAGTCGCACCGCCACACTTTGTACGCGTCCGGCGCTGAGTCCGTATTTAATTTTTTTCCACAGCAGCGGAGAAAGTTCATACCCCACCAGACGATCCAAAATTCGGCGTGCTTGCTGCGCGTCCACTAAGTTCTTATTAATAGAACGAGGATTTGCCACCGCATCCAAAATGGCCTGCTTGGTGATTTCATGAAACACAATTCGTTTTAAATCTTTGCGGTCGCCGAGTTCCAGCGCCTCCACCAAATGCCATCCAATGGCTTCCCCTTCGCGGTCTTCGTCAGTTGCGATGTAGACGACGGTATCTTTCTTTATTTTAGCTTTCAGTCCGCTGATCACTTTTATCTTCTCTTTCGGAATAATATATTTTGGCTCGAAATTTTTCTTCGTATCGATTCCCATTTTAGTCTTTGGCAAATCACGAACATGCCCCATGGAAGCCATTACTGTGTAATCAGGCCCCAAGTATTTGGAGATAGTTTTTATCTTTCCCGGTGATTCTACGATGACTAAATTTTTTGGCGACATGTGGGCATACCATAGGGATGAAGGTGGCCCCTTGTCAAATC
>CAYHHJ010000118.1:0-3808 GCA_964356405.1 uncultured Candidatus Peribacteria bacterium
GTAACACCTAAAATGCCGGAAGCGAGAACGATTGGGTTCTTGAACTTCACGCCGCAGAATTCTACTGAGAGGTCAGCCATGATTGCCTAGGGGTTCATTAGGCATAAAACCATAGTTTTGCACGTTTGCACAAGGCAATTTACCTATACGATCTTTCGTGTTATAATATACTCACAGCTTTTCATGAAAAAATCTCCTTTAATCGGACTTCTTGCCCTAGGCGCCGCCGGTGCAGCTGAACCCGATTCAATCCACTACACCCTCCCCACTCAAAAAGAAGTAGCTCAGATGTGCTCGGCACCCAATGCTCCTTTGTGCGACCCTAGTTCCGTTGAAAAACTATGTGCAACAAAAAAAGCCCAATACAAGGCTGAACTCGCAACCATGAGTGAGGATGAACTGAAAGCTACGTATGATAGTACACGAGAGACAATGCTCGCAAATTGGGCATGCGAGGTAAAGCCCTTGCAGCCACTCGTCTGCACCACTGATTTAAGCACTTTTCTTAAAAATGATAGAGACGGAAATGGTGAGGTCACTTTTGAGGAGCAGTATGGACAACTCATAAGTCAACAACTCAAAATCCTTGCAGGCGATCATGTCGTGCTCAAATCTACAGCGGGATTCGATATGCATGAAGCGGGAGCAGATGTAATGATTAGAACGTTAGGAGAAGAATTTTTTTGTCCTTCAGATTCCAACAAAGATGGTGTGATTTCAAAGAAAGACGATGCGAATAAGGATGGAAAAATAACAGAAAGTGACCGAAAGGCTTTCTAGTCCACATAAAACGCACTCTTGGCCTCCACTTCTTCCATGCACGCCGCTTGATTGTCTTCTTTCAAGATCGCGCAGAGCTCCTTCCCCTTCTCCGCAGAAGCGTAGTTCACAATGTAATAACTGGTCATTCCACGGATGCACAGCGCGGCATACTCTCCGGACGCCCCTCCACAAATAGCCTCGAGCCCAGCAATGTCGTCCATACCATATTTCATCATGGTGCTACCCTGCCCACGCACACAGTCCTGTTCATAACCGGTTTCGGCGGTCATACACCAGTCCAGAGCCTGTTCGTAGGCATTTGGATAGACACGGTTATAAAGACGTGGCGCGTAGAAATAACAGGTATTCTTGTACTTGGCATCCTGTTCATCACAAGGATACATGGGGTCCTCAACCTGCAAATAAGGGTGGGCGTGCAAATTCCAATCCAGCCCAAAGTTCTCCATAAAAACTCCCTCAGAGCAGTGAATTTGAGTGGCATGAGCTTCAAACTCGTCACAATACGCCAAGGCAGCCGGAATGTCGTTATTGGCGTACATCATGAGCCCATGGCCCACTCCATGCATACAGACTCCATCATCTGGGTCACACACCGTCTTTAAGGCAGCCAAAACATCCGTTTGGTCGGCCAGGTAAGCCTCCACCATCCCGTGCAAGTAACCTGATCCACAGATGTCCGCTTCAAACAGTAAGGCCTCCTCAAAACCATAACGCTTATAAGCTGCGTGCCCAATTTCATGAACCAAGGCATGGCAGTACTCAAACACCACCGGACTCTTGTCCAATTCCACTTCAATTTCGGCCAAAGCTGTCTCGGCGTCCTTCTCAAACACCAGGTTCCCAAAATACTCTTTGTATTCATCAAAAGTCCGTGCAACAGGAGCTGCCTCTTTTTCACGAGGAACCGCCATCACAGCCTTTACAGATTCAGCTGAAGGATTTGCCACACCCAGGAGTACCGCCACCAATAAGCTTAGTCCAAAGAATTTCATAAAGAAATTATAAAATAAAAGACCCTTTCGAATATAAAAGGGCCTTTTAGCTAGTTTCTTACAAGATTTTTATCGGCTGAGTCCGTAGAGCAGTTCCACGAAGCTTCCACGAGTCATGCTGTCCTCGCTAACGTAACCATCTTCGTCGAGCTGTTCACCAGCAGTATTGTCTCCAAGAATCTCCTTAAGAGCGTCTGCGAGTTCTTGGGCAGTAATAGCATCGTGAGGGTTGAACGTAGATTCAGAAACCACTTCGCCGTCCACTTCCATGCTATCGGTATTGCCGGTAACCAGTCCTTCTCCATCCGCCACTTCAACGTAGTAAGCCAATGAATCAGTCGCCTCCACATCACTGAAGGTTCCTTCAGCGGCAGGTGTGTCTTCATAGGCCACGGTCACGTATCCAAACCAACGAGTGAAGATCTTAGAAGCTTCATCACGGCGAATCACATCTTCAAAATCAAAGAAGTTTGCTGTTTTTCCATGAATCACGTCAGTTCCCCAAAGCTCACAAATAGCGTCGTAAAGTTCATCTCCTTCGGCAACGTCTTCAAACGCCATTTCAGTGCAATCAACCACCTCGTCATCTTCAGTAAGAGTAACGTCCTGGTCTTCTTCACCAGCCAAATCCACATCTTCATCGGTTGAACTGGATCCGCTATCTGTACTCGTATCAGTTGAACTTGAGCTGCTTGACCCTGAAGAACTGCTACTAGAACTTGACGAGCTTCCAGTTATAGAAAGGTGCAAAGTATCACAAACGGTTTCAATTCCTTCAGTCGCACAAACCGTAATCGTAAAGGTTTCACGGTGATCGTAAAGATGCGTAGCTCCTAGATTTATTCGATCTCCATCAAGAGTTTGAGTCACGGTTTCAAGCGCAGAACTATCACCCCAGTCTACCGTTGCAGAAGTGAGTGACGCAGCTCCTTCAGCGTAAGCCGCCAAATTGTAAATAGTTCCGATACCAAATCCCTCGTCCACTCCCGCTTCAACCGTCAGAGGTCCGTCAGTATAAGTAGCGGTAAGACAGTTGTTGCTTTCATCCAGTTCAGTAACTAAATCTCCACTGTCCACACAAACTTCAATCACATCTCCGTCCACGAGCAAGGGACGAAATCCAAGTGATTCAAAATCCACAGTCGTCCCATTGGCTGCCAAAAAGCCTTGTAGGCTAGGGTCGAGCGAAGTCCAGTTGTAGACTTGCTCACTTCCTCCATTCAAGGTGGTAGTGATACTCCCAGGAAGTGTTGCATCTGCATCAATGTCTCCCGTATTAGCAAGATCAGTATAGACAAAGAATTGACCAGGAACCGTGTCGTCTGCCACAAAGCTAATATCAGTAACACTTAGATCAGCTCCTACTGAAAAGCTTTCGATTTCGCAGTTATCGAACCCGGAAGCAAATTCTCCATGGTTAGCTGCACGATCGATACAAACCATAACACTGTGTTCTCCAGAGATGAGCCCCACTCCTGAGTCGATAGTTTCGCTACCTCCAGCGGTGAAGAAAGTTCCAACCCATGAGCTCGCACCCATTTCAGTGTTCCAATCGTAGTAATATAAAGTCTCATCAGCTTCTCCGTAGTTAATATAAACACCCGTGTACCCTGCATCCACTGTATAATCCACGTCCACATTTCCAAGGTTAGTCGCAACGTAGCTAATCATTCCAGTAACTGGATCCATCATAATATCCAAAATATCCAGATCTGCTGCTTCAAAAACAAGTGGGTCGGTTCCATTGGTGATTTCTTCTCCATCGTCCCAAGTGTCTCCATCGGTATTAACATTAGTAGGATCGGTAGTGAGTCCGTACTCTGCAAGATTGCTGAGGGTGTCTCCATCCAAATCGGTAGCAGCGTCACTAGCATCATTTGGATTCAAGCCGTAAAGTGTTTCCCAATCGTTATCCATTCCATCTTCGTCCAAATCGAAATCAGAGGCTCCTACTGGAACGATAAGAATGTTGAGCATAAACACAGCAAGTCCAAAGAAACGAGCGATGCGTTTGAGAGAACAGAGGCTATGCA
>CAYHHJ010000119.1:0-1908 GCA_964356405.1 uncultured Candidatus Peribacteria bacterium
TGTAGATGCGCCCCCAGCCATCCAGCGAGGTGGGCTTGAGGTGAATAAGAGGGTAGCCACCGATGGTTTCGATCTCAATATTGCTACGTTCCACTGCCAAAATGTCCGGAACAAAACGGTATTCCAAATGGTGCTCCTGGCAGAATTGTAAAATCTCGTGGTCCTGCAAAGAATTGAGGTCTTGGTTGGTTTGAATCACTTCCTCCACCTTGTGTTTGCGCACAATACGGGCGAGCTCTTTGAGGTTGCCGAGCATCTTGGCACTTTCAATGCGCGCGCTGCCTTCCGTGAGGTAACCCACCACTGTGTAATGCGGATCTTTTTTGAGTTTGCGAGCGAGGCGGTCCGTGATTTTATTCGCGCCAATTAGTAGCACGCGGTGGCGTCCAATATCGGCGTTTAAGAGCAAGCGTTCCACACGGTGAATGAGTAAGCGGGCCATGATAATAAACAGTACGCTGATTACGGCGCCAAAAATCAAAACCAAACGAGAGAAAAACAGCTCACGTGAGAGAAAAAAATACGACATGATGAGCAGCATCCACACTAGGGAATGCTTCATCACACTGCGTGACTCTCCGAGCGGACTTTGGGTGTTTTTGAGTTTGTAGAGTCCAAAAAAGGCGAAGGTCACTACGAGCATGCCAGCAAAAACTAGCCCGAATTGGAGATACTCGGCGGGTGGTATGAAGTTGGCGGGTACCACCTCAAAATTGCGGCCCGGGATGAAATCACCCATCAAACGAAGCTTGTATCCGGCCAGAAAACCCAGCACCACCATCGTGAAATCGATGGGGATTCGCAGCAGGCCAAAGGTGATTTCGGAACGCTTCATGCCGGCAGTTTAGCAGATAAAGAAAAAGCCTGTAAGGGATTACAGGCTCTCTTTAAAATAAAAATTATTGTTGACCAGCTTCTGGCTTCGACGCTTCCCAGTGAACTCCTTTCCCTGGTTCGTAAACCATGTGGCCTCCTTCCATTTGTATAATTCCAGAAAGACCTGCTTTCATTAAAGCATCCAAGGCAGCGACTCCAGCCGCCGTTGTTTCGTTTTGGAGTTCGCCTTTTGCTTTAAGTTCATCAAAATCGGTAGGTGGGCCTTGTTCAATGTTCAATTTTAGATTTCCAAGGGCTATTTTGGCCTGTGTACTTGCATCTTCCAAATGTTCTTCGGGAGTTTTTGCTGCAATGTCGCGAACCTTTTGAGTGTCTTTGATTAGTTGGGCTTCGATGGGGTTGGACGAAGGTAAGTCAGACATTTTGTTTTTGTTAAATCTGTATATTATAACATATTTTCTGGATAAAAGAAAACACCCTTTCGAGTGTTCCTTCATACTCCCTATAAGCCGAGTTCTGTCCATCTACGGATTGCCCGTAAACAGTGTGACCATCTCTCTGGGCCCATCATTGCTGAGGGGCTCAAGCGGTGGGCGCGCGGGGGTCTTAGGCAGACCGGGTCCCGTACTCCATTCCCACCTTGCAAGGAAAAGGGTTTACCTAGCCAACTCTCTCTCGAGAGGGCTCCCCGTGTCCCGTATTGCTACTAGATAGAGGGGGCGTTTCATGTTGGTGCGTCTCTGTGGCACTTTCCCTACGCGGCGTTTTTTAGATCGCCGTGCGGCCGCCGTTAGCGGCTTTTCCGCCTATCTTGCTCGGACTTTCCTCACCTTTGCATACTAGGTACACTCGGGCGCGGTCACAAGGAGCTTTAACAGATTACGGATTTTTGGAAAATTGTCAATTAGGCGGCTGCTTGTAGGTCTGAGGGTCTGCCGTGTCTCAGCTGACGAAGGCTGTGTGTACGGCCGTGTCTTAGTGCTTGTCTTGGTGCTCTTGTGTGCAAGGCAACAGCTTGGGCCGCATGTCTTTCTTCTTTTTGTTGAAGAACCGTCAGGAGTTGATTGCTGA
>CAYHHJ010000119.1:2008-3801 GCA_964356405.1 uncultured Candidatus Peribacteria bacterium
TGGGCCGCATGTCTTTCTTCTTTTTGTTGAAGAACCGTCAGGAGTTGATTGCTGAATGCTTTGATTCTTACGTCCAAGACATTTGCTGGTTCTTTGTCTGCAGCTTCAGGTAGTGCCATGTAAGCATCCACAAGTTCATGGTTGAGGCGCATCAGTTGAGTGAAGACTTCTATTGAGGGAGCTGAGCTCTCTAATTTGTCGAGTTTTGTTCCTACGTTTTCTAGCGTTGGGGCGTTATTTTCTACTTGAGCGTTCATACGAAGGGGGTTAGTGGTGAAGTATATGTTTGAAATGCAGAGGGACGGGTTTTATTACAAAGATTATGCGTCGAGAATGATAGGAGCCTTTTCCAAAAGACTGGATCGAACGTAAGCGACCATTTCCTCCGGAATTTGGATGTCGTCGCTTCCGGCGATTTCTTTTAGTGCCAAAAAAGTGAAGTCACGGGCAAGTCGATCCAGTGCTCCGTCGTTTAGCTGTATACACTTTCCTTTAGCAACCATACCCGTTAGAGCTTCAACTCCTAAGTCACTGGCGTGTCTGAATAATTCTGCAGTCATAGTAATGGGGCTAATAAATAAAAATCCTCACTTTGTGGGCGAGGAGCTTAGGTTTTAGATTTCTTACGAATCGTTTACCTGTTTACTCCTCGCGCAGACCAATACGCAAAGCATGGCTTTGTTGTGGTGGTGCAAACGGGAATAAGTTGTAGACGGTTCATAGGAAATTTAAAACAACCCTCACTCTACTTGGTCTATTGCATACGTCAAACAGTCCCTTTTGCAAGGAGCTAGGATTCGGCGTCTGGTATTACTTTTCCTCCTTAAGCTTTTTGAATTCTCGTTGGAAGAATTTAGCGGTTTCGAGGCAGTCTTTTGCCTTTTCGTTGTTGGGTTCCAGCGCGAGCGCGGTCTCCAAAAGGGAAATGGTTTCTGTGAATTGACGGTCGTTGAGGTAACACACTGCAAGGTCACACATGATGAGTGTGTCGCTGGGGGCCATTGCTTTGGCACGTTCCAAAATCACGAGTCCGCGTCGGCGGTCTCCACTGTGGAAAATGCTCCATCCGAGGCAGCGCAAAATTTCTGGGTGGTGAGGTTGTACGCGGTTGGCGAGTTCAAGGGTCTCAATAGACTTCCCAAAATCTCCTAAAGAAGAATAGAGAAAGCCGAGCAAATACAGCGCGTTGGGGCTGTTTGGCTTGAGTTTGAGTGCTTGTTTAAGAGCCTTCATAGATTTGTCGTACTCACGCATGCTGAGGTAGTTGTCCCCAATTTCCTCATAAGCCTCCACGTACTCCAAGTCCATGAGGAGCATCTTGTTGGAAAGTTGAATGGCTTCTTGGTGCCGTCCAGCTAGCTTGAGGCTATCCGCCTGTTTGAGGAGGTCGTCGTACATGCTTATTGATTTTTATTTTTTTGTATCTAGTTAGTATACCAAAAAAACTGACTTTCTTCAAGCCGGGTAGCCTTGGCATTTAAGGGGAATGTGGTGATTTAAACCCTCCTAGCTCGTAGAACGGCTTGTACAACGCTTTCAGCTACTTCGCCTACTCTCACTCCATCGAGGGGGAACTTGAGCGCATCGAAGGTACTTCCAGGAAGTTGAAGGTGTTTTTTGGATACATCGAAGCAACCTTGAACTACTGTTTCGGGTAAATTGTGGGTACGTCGAACAGCTAAGATTTTTTCTATTAATTCGCTTCCAGGATGGCCTTTTATATGAGGGAAGGGATAGTTGGTTTGTTCATGCAAGCCGATAAGCTGCAATTCTTTGGGAAGGGCATCCGAAAA
>CAYHHJ010000120.1:0-3798 GCA_964356405.1 uncultured Candidatus Peribacteria bacterium
ACTTTTTGTTGTAAATGGATCTGCCATGGAGCCTACCTTTAAAAATGGAGACTATGTTTTAGTGAACAAGAATGACCGGGACTTTGGCCTGGATGAAGTGGTGATTTATACAAATGCCAACGGGAATGTGATCCTTGGACGTATTACAGGAATTTCCGAAGAGATTTATGAATTTAAGCCTGACAATGAAGAGATTGGAGTGAATACGGAAGAATATTCATCTACCGCTGAAGATGGGATTTTGGGCAAAGCGACTTTATGTTTAGAGGGGCGATTCAAATGCTGGTTGAAAACTTTATAAATCCACAAAAACGAGAATTATAATGTTCCGTAGCCAAAGTGGCTTTTTTAGGGTATAAACTCCGCATGTCTACCAATGAAACCATTCTCAGTTTTGATAACGTCTCCTTTGAATTCGAACAAAAGAAGGTGATTTTGGACAGTGTGAATTTTTCTGTGCGAAGGGATACCAAGATTACGATCATGGGGCAGAATGGAGCGGGGAAGAGCACGATTTTGAAACTGATTAGCGGCGAACTTAAGGCAAAAGAAGGGTCTGTGAATAAGATCCCGAAGCTTACCATTGCCACGGCGTACCAAGTGATTCGACCAGAAGATCGCGAGCTAACGGTGCGCGAATTTTTCCAGAAAAATTTTAAGGAAAAAGTTTACGATATCGACAGGCGTATCGACGAGGTTTTGGCGGTGGTGAACCTTTTGGCGCCACACGACCGTATTATTAAGAGCTTTTCCGGAGGGCAGCAGGCGCGGCTACTTTTGGCATCTGCGCTGATTCAGGATGCGGATCTCTTGCTTTTGGATGAGCCCACGAACAATTTGGACAAGGAAGGAATTGGACATCTGACCGCGTTCTTGGTGATGTACGAAAAGACCTGCTTGGTTATTTCCCACGATGCGGACTTTTTGAATTCCTTCACCGAAGGGGTTTTGTATTTGGACAACTTCACTCACAAGGTGGAGCAGTACGTGGGGAATTATTTTGACGCGGTGGATGAAATTGCGCGCCGAATTGAAAAGGAAAACATGAAGAATGCGCAGCTCGCGAAGGCGATTATTAAGAACAAAGAACAGGCGAACGTGTTTGCCCACAAGGGAGGAAAGCTTCGTTTAGTGGCACGCAAGATGAGAGACAAAGCAGAAGAGATGGAAGAAGCCAAAGTGGATGTGCGACGTGAAGATAAAACGATCCGTGAGTTTGAAATTCCCGTGCAAGATGAACTGAGTGGAGAGCTTTTGAAACTTTCTGAAGTCTCTGTGATCCGTCATCACCATGCGACTATGCGAAAAGTGGAGGTGTCGCTTCGCAAGAATCAACATTTGCTTTTGACCGGGCCCAACGGGATTGGAAAGAGCACGCTCTTGGAAACTTTGGCGTCTGGAAAGGCGAAGGGAGCCGTGATTATGCCGGGTGTTCGAGTGGGGTATTACCGTCAGGATTTTTCTACGTTAAATTTTGATCACACGGTGCGCGAGTCGCTGATGGAGGCACTTGAATCGTCGCAAAGTGAAGAGCAGGAGAAAGGGGACCGCCCAGCGGAGGAAGAAATGCGCATGGTGGCCGCCGGATTTTTGATCACCAAAGAACTCATCAATTCAAAAATCGGAACGCTGTCTGAAGGGCAGAAAGGGCTCGTTTCGTTTGCGCGACTTGTCTTGCAAAAGCCGGGCTTGTTGATTTTGGACGAGCCAACCAATCACATTAATTTCCGCCACCTTCCGGTGATTGCAAAGGCGCTGGATAGCTACGAAGGAGCCATGATTTTGGTTTCTCACGTACCGGAGTTCGTGGCGCAGATTCATATCGACATGGAGTTGAACTTGGATAAGTAGACGGTGCGCGGTAAACTGAATCTCTAATCAGTCTGTATGCTCCGATTTTTTACATCCGGCGAATCACATGGGCCTCAGCTGACGGCTTTTATTGAAGGCTTGCCTTCAGGTTTGGAGATCGATTTGGAAGCTGTACAAAAAGAAATGAAACGTCGCAAAATTGGTTCCGGAAGCGGGGCGCGTCAGATTATGGAGACGGATGAAGTGGAAATTGTTTCTGGTGTTCGACAAGGAAAAACCTTGGGGTCACCCATAACGCTTGTGATTAAAAACAAGGATTTTGCTAACTGGACAGACGTGATGAGCGTCACGCCGACCGACACAAATCCGGAACTCAAAAAAGTGCACAACCCTCGCCCTGGACATGCGGATTTGGCAGGAGCGCTCAAGTATGGATTCACTGACTTACGCAACGTTTTGGAACGAGCTTCGGCGCGTGAGACTACGGCGCGAGTCGCGGCCGGCGCTGTTTTTAAACAGTTTTTGCAGGCGCTTGGTATTGAGATAGCTAGTTACACGCTTCAAATTGGATCGGTTTGTTCCGACAAGGCGGTGAGCTTTGAAGAAGTGAAAAGTGCGGAGGTGAAAAACCCCAGCACACGAGCACTCAGTGACGAGGCTCATCAAAAAATGGAAGCACAGATTGCGGAAACCCGTGCTCAGAAAGATACGTTGGGCGGAGTGATTGAAGTGTGGGCGGTGGGCTTGCCGATTGGCCTTGGAAGCTATGTGCAGTGGGATAGGAAAATGGATGGGCAGCTTGCGCAGGCTCTGATGAGCATCCAATCTGTAAAAGCCGTGGAAATTGGTGACGGAATTGCTGCGACGCAAAAACCTGGTTCGCAGGTGCATGACCCCATTGCGTATGACGAAGGATTCGTGCGAACCACGAACCATGCCGGTGGATTGGAGGGCGGGGTCAGCAACGGCGAACCGCTCATCGTGCGGGTTTATCACAAGCCCATTGCAACGCTCTACAAGCCTCTCCCCAGTGTGGATTTTGAGAGCAAAGCTACCGCGCCTGCCAGCGTTGAACGCTCTGATATTTGTGTAATTCCACGCGCCGGGGTTATTGCCGAATCCATGACGGCCTTTGTGCTTGCGCAAAACGTTCTCGAAAAATTCGGAAGTGATTGTATGGAAGACTTGCTCGCGAATATGGAGAGCTACAAAAAGAGGATCGAGTAAAGAGCCACTAGGCCTTGGTTTTTACCCATTCACACAGAACCTTCACGGCCTCTCGGAGTTCATCCGGTTTTTCGCCAAAGGACATGCGAACATAGTCGGGGCGACCGAAAGGGGAGCCGGGTACGGTGGCAACTTGGGCTTCTTGGAGGAGCTGGGCGCACCACTCGATGTCGCTGAGCTTGGTTTCGCCAAAGAGCGAGAGTGGAAGGTATGCGTAAAAGGCTGAAGGGGGGCGAGGCAGGGAAACACCCAGACCTCGTTCGAGTTCATCATAAAATAAATCACGACGTTCATGCATTGCCTCGCGAATCATGGTGGTGATGACATGGGACTGAGCAAAGGCGCTCACACCTGCCCACTGGCTAACGATGCTGGTGTTGGTGATGCTTTGGCTTTGGAGGGCTTCACAGGAGCGGATAAGCTCTTCGGGGCCAAACAAAAACCCAAGACGCCAGCCCGTCATGCCAAAACTTTTCGAGGCGCTTTGAATCACGGCCACACGGTCTCGGGTTTTTGGAGGAGTTGCGCAAGAGGCGTAGGGTTGGCCGTTGTAAACCAGCCCGCTGTACACTTCGTCCGCCAGAACCCAGAGCTCATGACGGTCGGCAAAATCTAAGAATTCAGCGATTTCTTCTGCGGTATATAAAAGTCCGGTGGGGTTACTTCCGTTGTTCAAAATGAGGAGTCGAGTGCGGGGAGTGCAGTGTTTCTCCAAATCTTCCACAGAAATTTTCCACTCTTTTCTAGGATCCCCAGGAA
>CAYHHJ010000121.1:0-3728 GCA_964356405.1 uncultured Candidatus Peribacteria bacterium
GATTGGTTAGACTAGCGCCATGTTTGGCTTAAAAAATAGTTTAGGTCCCAAGCGCGAACGACTGTTTACGGTCCTTGATATCGGCACTGAGTTTATCAAAGTGCTGGTGTGCATGGCCCAAGGTAAAGAAGTCGAGGTGCTGGGGAAAGGAATCAAACGGCAACACAGCGGTGAAATGGAAAGTGGAACCATTACCGATATTGCCGGGGTGATTGAACGTTGCCATGACGCCATGCGTGATGCGGAACGAATGGCTGGCTCAAGCCCTCAAAGTTTGATTTTGGGCGTTTCGGGCGAGCTTATTAAGGGTGACACCTCCATGGTGACTTATAAACGAAAGGACCCGAACAGCAAAGTTCACCAAGAAGAACTCAAAAACATTATTCACAAAGTACAGTGGAAGGCCTTTGAACGGGTGCGCGGAAATTTGGCGTACGAAACGGGTTTCAATGAGATTGATGTGAAGTTGGTGCACGCAGCCATTGTGGACACACGCATCGACGGATACAAGGTTTCGAACCCCATTGGATTCCAAGGCCGCGAAGTAACCATGAGCATTTTCAACGCATTTTCGCCTTTGATTCACTTTGGCGCGCTGCAAACCATTTGTGCAGAACTGGATAAGGAGCTCTTGGCGATTATGGCTGAGCCGTATGCGGTGGGACGACTCCTAGGTGGAACCGAGCTGCAAGGCTACAGCGGAATCTTCATTGATGTGGGCGGTGGGACTACCGATCTTTCTATTGTGATTGACGGAAGCGTGGTGGGAACCAAGATGTTCAATCTCGGTGGACGTGCGTTTACTAAGCGTTTGGCGCAGGCACTGAACGTGTCCCAAGAAGAAGCAGAAGAAGTGAAAATTGCGTTTTCTAACAGTCAACTGGAGCATCAATCACAGACCATAGTGGCAAAAGCCCTGGCGAGCGACACGGAAATTTGGCTTTCTGGTGTCTATTTCAGTTTGCAGGAACTTTCCGATATTGATTCCCTGCCGCCTACCCTTTATCTTTGTGGCGGAGGAAGTTTGCTCCCGCTGCTCAAAGACGGACTCGAGACCTCTGATTGGTACAAAAACCTGAAGTTCCCGCGCAAGCCACAGGTGAAATATTTGTTGCCAAAAAACATCTCTCATATTAAAGATTCAACCAAGCAACTCGATTCGCCTGCCGACATCACGCCGATGGCTTTGGCCTCGGTGGGAATGGAGATTCTGAGTGAAGAAAAACTGCTCACCAAAATGCTGCAGAAAGTCGTGCGACTCATGCAAGTTTAGTCACAAGCCCTCAACCACCCGCCATGTCCGACAACATTAAGAAAATTTCAAAAAAGAAAATCCTCTTCGTCCAAATCGACGAGGAGCTGACGAGTATTTTTCAGCGCGTGGAAAAGCTTCCTTATAAAGAAGTGTATTTGGTGGTGCCAAAACGCGCAGTCTTGCTACAAAGCATCGTGAACCTGAAGATTTTGAAGCAGAAGATGGTGGAGATTGAAAAAGACATTGCGGTGATCACGAATGATTTGAATGGAATGAAGTTGGCGCACCAGGCGGAGATCCGAGTCTTTGACCATTGGAATATTGACGACAGCTCGGCAGAGTCGAATGCTTCCAAAAATGACCCCGAGACGGCTTTGCTCAAACCTATTGCCGCGACCCAAAACGAAGTGGAAGAAGATTTGCCTTCGCGTTTGCCCAAGAAAAAATCGTCCATCTTTGAGGTGGTGCGGAATATTAAAGGCAAAGACAAAGGCTTTTCGCTGCGCTCATATTTGGCTGACATCAAGCGGAATCGCATGGATAAAAAACCGCTCAATTTGTACCTCACGCCCGGGAAGAAGCGTTGGATTTTTGGTCTGCTGGGCGCAAGCTTGGCGGTGTTTTTCATTATTGCGTACGTGGCTTTGCCCGGCGCGACCATCACCATTGAGCCCGCCTCCAATGTTCTGACCAAGGCGGTGAATGTGACTCTGGAACCGAGCCCCAGTGATCCGCTCAGCTTGAAATCGTATAACATCAGCACGGAGGTGGAGTACACCCTGAACCACCCCGCGACGGGAATCATTACGGATGACAGCAGCAACGCATCGGGAAATTTGACTATTATAAATACCAGCGGCGTAGACCGACCGCTCGTTAAAGAGACTCGATTCCAAACTCAGGACGGCATTGTGTTCCGCCTGCAAGAAGAAGTGATTGTGCCCGCCGGAAACACCACGACGCCCGGTACGATTGTGGCACTTGTGGTGGCCGATGCGCTCGATGCGAATGGTGTAGCGGTGGGTGAACGTGGAAACGTTGGGGCGACTAAGTTCTTTTTGCCTGGGCTCCGCGAAGACACGCGGGATGAACTCTATGGCGAAAGCTACGATGCCATGACGGGCGGCGCCACCGTTTCGCGTGTGCAGGTGACCGAGGATGATTTGATTGCTGCCCAAGTGCAGTTGGAAGCAGAATTGAAAGAAAAAGTGATTTCGGGTTTGCGTAAGGAAGTGCTGGCGCAGTCGAACAGTTTGGGCGTAACTCTGAAACTTTTGGAGGCAGCTGAATCTTTAGATTATGGACCTGCGCTGATAGATTTGCCTTACAGTTTGGTGGGCCAGGAGCTGAGCACCTTTGATGTAACGGGAAGCATGAGCATTTCGGGCATTGCGTACAATCAAGAGGACTTGTTCAATCTTTTGAAGACGGAAATTGTCGCCACCAAGACGCCGGGCAAGTTGCTGGTTTCTGTGGATGAGAATTCGGTGAGTCTGCAAATTCTGGAAGTGGATGAGGCCAACCATGCGTTCAAAATCACCGCGCAGGTGCAGGGTATTGAGGAGTATGAAATCGATCCGGATCTTGAAGGAGGCAGCAAACTCGCGGAGAAAATAAAGGAGCACATCGCCGGCAAATCCGTTGAGGAAGCCAAGGCCTACATTCAAAATCTTCCGGAAGTGAATAGCGTGGAAATCAGCCTGTGGCCGGTGTGGTCACCTTCGATTCCGAGCTTGCCCGAGAATATAAAGATCGTGTCGACGTCTAATGAGACATCGATTGAGGAAGAGTCAGAACTTTAAGTTTTTCGACGAGCTACGGTTACAACGGCGGAGGCTTCTTCGAGAGGGTATGGCGCCTGTAAAAGTACGTTTAGGGAGTAAATTCTCCCTGGTGCAGATGGGAGTTTTCTGGCTGCTGTTACCCAATGGTTGCCAAGTAACTCCATGTCGGGATCCGTAGCAATTGCTCGTGCTAACTGTCTCCTAAAAAGTTCTACTGTATTCACTCTTTTCCCATTTAGTTCGTAGCTAACTGCCCCAGACCCATTTGAATTTGGAAGAGAATTAGCTACGAAAGGAGTTTTACACCCACTTGCGATGAGCTCTCTAGGCCCTGTTCCATCCCCGGGTCGAACATCTTGAATATGCAGTAAAATGCCACCTGGTTTTAGAGCTCCTTTAATTTCTCTTACAGCTCTGGGAAGATCTTGGGTTGCATCTAAGGAGGATAACCCTGTCGCTGTATCCAAGTTAGAGTCAAAACCGAGAGTTTCCTTAATCCTTAAATAAGAGCCTCTACGAATGACTGAATCTGGATGAGCGGCGATATTTCTTGCTACCGCGCCTGGATTATAGTCCATTTGAGTCCAAGTTGGTTTAGAGATCTGACCAGCCAAAAGTTCTTCTATCATGAATCCAGTAGCTCCAGAGCCAAAATCACAACCGTACTCTCTTGACACTCCATATTCTCG
>CAYHHJ010000122.1:0-3611 GCA_964356405.1 uncultured Candidatus Peribacteria bacterium
TAGCACATGCCAACGGAATTAGAGGTAATTTAAATTGCAATAAAGCAGCCCTAGTGCTGGCAGATATTGGAGTCGAGAAAGAGAGAGCAGCACGAAGACGCATACTCATTTCATGGCTCCTCAACACACTCGAAGCAAGCGAACATTGGGACCTAGTTTATCAAACTGAAATGCCTCGTGAAACAGTGGGAGATGTGAGAATAAGCGATAAAGTAAAACCCGAAAACAAACGATACTTTGGAGATGAAGTTAAAGATGCAAGATTAATTCTAAACGAGGGGGGATGGAAGATAGGATGGCTTTTTGAGAAGACACAAGAGAGTGAAATCGGAGGGGAAAAGGACTTCGATACGGAAATTGCAGAGAACTTTCCAGGGATCTATAATTTTGCCTATGCTGACGTAGTTGGAGTTCCACTCAGTAGAGAGCACGGACACCGAAAAAATCCCTATTTAGTAAAAACAAAAGAATTAGCAGACAGACTATGTATTGCGGATTTATCCGAGATGGAAATCGAAATTAGAAAAATAGAAAGTAAAATCGGTAACAGGAAGAATAAAAAAAATGAAGCAGCTAGAGAAGCGGCTCTTCGTTTCGCAGGAATTATCTTAAATAGAGGGACTGATACATTAGCTGGTGAAGATTTAAGCCAAGTAACAAGGGAGGCATTCTTAAGGTTAAACTCGATCAAAAAAGAAGCCTAAAATTAAGCACTAGAGGGGTAAGCTGCCTTATTTGACGTACAAGGCGAAAGATGAGCTAAATAAAATCTGTCAATACTTTTGACAACACTAAATGCACGTCTAGCTCTTTACAAATTCTGAAATTGTCGGAGAATCAGGGCAAGCAGACGCAGGAAAACATCAAAACCTTCGTCAAGCCCCAACCCCCTGTCAAAATGGTTAACACCAATTTTACCTTCGATCGCAAGCTTTCCCCGCAGGACATCAAGCTGCACGAATTGGTGGAGAACCTGCTGATCGTCCTTTCCGACAAAGAAAAGTACATCATCAAGAACCGTTTTGCCCTGGAGACAGACGCCAAACACACCCTCGAAGAAATCGGACAACATTTTGGAGTCACCCGTGAACGCGTAAGACAAATTGAAAAGACCGCCCTCCGCAAACTCGAACGCAACGCTCAAAACACCAATCTCAAAATCCTCAGTGAATTCTCGAAAGCACTCTTAGAAAAAGAAGGTGGCGTGGCTTCCGACGCACACTTCAAACAACTGCTGCTCAAAATTTTGCCCAACATCACCGCTCAAGAAGTTCAAGACCTCCACCTCGCACTCTCTTTAGACAGCGAAATCCATTTTGAATCCAACACGCTCAAAACTCATCCTTACTGGAGAACCGCTCGTTTCAACGAAGCCTTCATCAGCAAAGTGGGCAATGCAGGCATCAAACTCCTCGGCAAAACAAAGCATGTGCTGCCTGTGGACAAACTCGCTGAAAAAATCAATGAAGCCGTGGACACCGAACTCAGCGTGAGCCAGATCAACAACATCCTTCGCGTCATCAAAGAATACAAACTCACCGACCAAGGAGTCGGCCTCTACAGCTGGAGACACATCAATCCTCGAACCTTGAAGGATAAGATTGCCTTCGTTCTCAACCGAGAAAAGAAACCACTGCACTTTGAAAAGCTCGCACTCCTCATCCGAGAGACCCTCTTCGATCAAAAGCGTGTGAACGTGCAAGCGGTTCACAATGAACTGATCCGCAATGAAAACTTCATCCTCATTGGACGCGGAATCTACGCACTCAAAGAATGGGGCTACAAAACAGGAACCGTCGCCGACGTGATCACCGAAGTATTAGCGGATGGCACCCCTCGCAGCCGTGAAGAAATCACCAAGGCGGTGCTGAACCAACGTCATGTGAAAACCATCACGATCTACTTGAACCTCAAGAACAAGAATCAATTCGTTCGTGTGGGACGCGACAAATACACCTTGGTTCGCTTCGCCTAATTCAAACCAACTGGAATAAAGAAGGTCATGGCTCCCATCAAAATGATGAGGAGCATCGAAAGAAAGGTTCGACGACCCACTTCACGCGAGGCCAACGATAAGACGATGAAGCCCTTGGAGAGAGTGTTCGTCATAGCCGCAATCAGTACGCCGAGTGCCCCGGTTTCCGCCGTGATACTGCCTTCCATGGTCAAATGCGCCATAGAAACGGTGATTGCATCCACATCGAACGTCCCCGAGAAGAAAGCGGTGAGGTAAAGCCCCGTCGTTCCAAAACTACTGGCGGCAAATTTAGAGGCAAAAAGCAGCGCCGCAAAAATGATCCCAAACTTGATCGCAGCCCCAAGCTCAAAAGGACTTTTAAGATCCAAATCTTTAGCGGAAAGATTGGCCGCAGGTTCTCCTCGTTTGCGGAACCAAAAATAAGTAGCGAGCAAGAACCCAGTGGCCCCCATCGCAAGCAAGGGCAGAATCAAAGACCCCAGCAAATCTTTATTGATGAAAGAGACTGTTAAAAGGACACGAAAAAACATGGCCGAAGAAGCCACTAAAATTCCAAAAACGAAAGGATCCACCACTTTTTTAGATTTCTTGCTGAGTGCTGAAAAACTGAGCGCCACTGCCGTTGAAGAGATGAGCCCTCCCAAGAAACCACCCAAACCAATTCCATTTTTTGCTCCCAAAAGCTTGATTCCCACATAACTCGCAAAAGAAATGGAGCAAATGAGCACCACCACAAACCAAATTTCATAAGGATTCAAAACTTGCATCGGTCCATAGAATTCATTGGGCAAAAGGGGCAAAACCACAAAAACCACGGCAAGAAACTTCAAAGTGTCGTAGAGTTCTGCGTTTCCAATCTGATGAGCGAAGCGATGCAAAGGCGCTTTGAAGTACATGATCACCACCACAAGCAAAGTGATCACCGTCGCGTAGAGCTCTTCCCCGCCTCCCATCCCAACCAGTAAACCGATCAAATAAGCGAACAGTCCTGCGATTTCAGTGGTTGCACCCGAATTTTTATCTTGAATGGACGACATCACATACGAAGCCACCACCAAAGCGAAGTACGCCGCAGTCAACAAGGCAAAAACGATCGTGTTCTCGAAAAACAAGCGGTAAGCCAAAAATCCATACATTGTGACCAAAGCCATCGTCCTCAAACCTCCAAAATCATGAGCCTTTTCAGACTCTTTATGATTACGTTCACGTTCCAAACCAATGAGCCCGCCCATGAGCAGAGCAAGACCAAGATCTTGAAAGAAATGCAGTGTTTCCATGATTTAGAACGCAAAAGTGCGCGGCGGATGAAATCATCATAGAAAAATCTTGTGCATTTCGCAAGATTCGTTATAATCGGTCGGCACTTTGGAAAAAATGCGCAGGTGGCGAAATGGTAGACGCACTACCTTGAGGTGGTAGCTCTCGATAAGGGAATGGAGGTTCAAGTCCTCTCCTGCGCACCACACTCGCCGTCAGGCGAGCCTCACTCGGCGAAGCCGAGTTTAAAAAGAGCCGTCGTCGTCAAGACGACACCACTGCACGCAAGTGCAGCTACAAGAAAACCGTCGCCGTCAGGCGACTCATTAGGGCGCTTAGCTCAGCTGGTTAGAGCACCTCGTTTACACCGAGGGGG
>CAYHHJ010000123.1:0-3595 GCA_964356405.1 uncultured Candidatus Peribacteria bacterium
TGATCCGCAAGGCTAGCTTGGACGTGCATGCGGAGATACGGTTGAATTTACTCCTTATGGAGTTTTTGGAAATAGCCCCTATTACTAGACCCGTGAAGGTAGAGCTGAATGGCGTCAAAGAGGGTTACGGTGGAGAGCACCTTGCTTTCTTTCTCGATAAATTCTAAAATAACCTCCATTTTCGTCTAGTTCCTATGAATAGGAGAAGTGACACATTCCCAGCAGTGAGTTCAGAAGAGCTTAGTAGTTTTCTAACTGACCAGAGGCAACTCTCGGCTATTGCTGAATCTATAGGTACTCCTTTTCATGTTGTTTTTCCCGAAGCGATTTCTGGGAATATACGTGCTTTCAGAGAAGTAATTACTGCATCTGGTGTAGATGGTGATGTTCTTTTCGCGGCAAAAGCCAATAAGAGTGATTCTGCTTTAGAAGTGGCCGCCAAGGAAAGAGCTGGTCTGGATGTCTCCAGTCTTTATGAACAACGTGCAGCTCTTGCCCACGGGGTATCCGGCGATAGGATTCGTTTATCCGGCCCAGAAAAGGATCCGCGGGAACTGGTTTTGGCTCTTCAGCACGGATCTTCGATCGCTGTGGATTCCCCTGATGAATTGGAGAGGCTCATTGAACTTAGTAAGCGGGTGGATTCAGCCGTGGCTCCGCGTGTTTTACTCCGTAGTTCTGCGGTAGCTCCACGACCTACTCGTTTTGGACTGACTCAGGCGGAATTGGATGAAGCTTATAAGTTGCTGCAGAGAGCCTCCTTACCCTTGGAAGGCTATACTTTCCATTTGGACGGTTACTCTTTGGATGAACGTGCCAGTGCTGCATTTGCCGTATTGGGTGAAATAGATAAAGCAAGGGCTTCAGGATTCTCTCCACAAGTTCTGGATATCGGTGGTGGATTTGGCGTTTCTTATGTGGATCGTTCAACCTGGGAGGAGTTCCAAGGACGTTTCTCTGACCCTAGTTTGTTTTTTAAAGGTAAGACTTTTTCTTCCTATTATCCTTACTTTGCAGAGCATCCAGGTAAAAAAGGGCTGCAGAGGATTTTGGCGACAGAGAAAGAGGGGGAAGGAACTTTGGCAGGGGCAACTCAGCGTCGATCCATTCAGCTTCACGTCGAACCGGGGCGTTCTTTACTGGATCAGGCTGGTGTTACTGTTTTTGGAGTTCGTGGGACGAAGCAGGCTTCCAATGGAGAATGGTTGGTTCAAGTTGATGGCAATATGAATCATCTTTCGGAGCAGTGGTTTAATACGGATTTTCTTCCAGATCCGATTTTGGTCAGTCGGGGGTCTACTGTTCCTCAAGATTTTCGTGCTTCTGTGGCCGGGAATACCTGTATGGAAAACGATATGGTGACGTGGAGAAAAGTTCATTTTGATGCCATCCCTCAACGCGGTGATTTACTCGTTTATGTGAACACTGCCGGTTATATGATGGACAGCAACGAAACGAACTTTCATCGACTTCCTATCCCGGAAAAAATTGCTGCTTTTCGTGATTCCAGTGGCAACTGGCGATGGAAACGAGATGCTCTTTTTTCTCATTTAGACCTTAATTCTTAGTTTTATGACTCCTCGAGTCTGTCGCGATATTTCGGAGATGATTGGAGATACTCCTCTCTTGGAATTGCCGGTTCGCAATCCGAATGCTCAACTGTATTTGAAGATGGAAAAGACAAATCCTGGGCAGAGCATGAAGGATCGCATGGCACTTTCTATGATTGAAGCTGCAGAGCGGAGCGGACGTTTGTCCCCTGGTGGAACCATTGTGGAGTCTTCATCCGGGAATACTGCTACTGGACTTGCTTTGATCGCTGCTTCCCGTGGTTATCGTTTCATTGCAGTTGTAGACCACCATGCAGCAAGAGAGAAAATCGACGTCATTCGAGCCTACGGTGGAGAAATCGTTCAGGTTGGAGGTGATTTACCTGCCGACAGAGTGGCTGTGTATGAGCGAGAACAAACAGCGGAACGATTGGCCCGAGAGATTCCGCATGCGATCTTTTTGAATCAGGCAGATAATCCCGACAACCCTGCGGGATATGGAGGACTGGCAGACGAGCTTATTCAATCCTTGGGAGTAGTTCAAACGCTGGTTGGTAGTATTGGAACCGGTGGATCTTTGTGCGGCACTGCTCGTGCCCTAAAACAAAGAAGTCCAGAGTCTAAGGTAGTGGCTGTAGAACCAGTAGGATCCGTTATTTTTGGCGGACAGGATGGTCCTTACCTCCAATCGGGAACGGGCAATCCCGGGAGTGTAGATATTGCCGGAAATGTAGATCGGAGTTTGATTGATCGTAACCGACTGGTGAGCGATCCGGCTGCTTTCAATACGGCTCGATTCCTTGCTCGGAGAAAAGAGGTTTTGGTAGGAGGATCAGGTGGTGGAGTGGTGCATGAAGCCTTGGAAATTGCCAATGAGGAGGGCCAAACCGGAAATGTCGTGGCAATAGTCCCCGATGGTGGTGAAAAATATATCAGCACTATCTTCAATGATGAGTGGATGAAAAGTCATGATCTTTTTGATCCACGTGTAGAAACTCGCTTACAACTTTTAATGGCACTGTCTCAATAAATATGTCTGAACTTACTCACGAAAACGGAAAGATTGAAGCCTGCATCGCTTGTAGTAGCCAGTGTGGGTTTGGCTGTTGTCATCAAGCTAAGCCCGGTGAGCCTGACTTTGGCCCAGAAAGTTCTCTGCTTCTTTATCCAGGCGAATTGGACGACGTGGATCCGGAGCTTCGCGCACACATTCTTATCACACAGGCGGCATATAATGGTGGCCAGTTGGGTTACTGCGACCGAGAACACTTTGACCAAGCGAGTTGTGATCCTAGTCAAAATTACAAACCCTTGGACTGCCAATCCTATCCTTTTGCGCCTGCTTTTATTGGTGGGGACTTAGTGCTTGTTGTTGACGATCATCGTTGTCCTTTGCCAGGTCGTATTTTGGACGCTCACTATCGTTCTACTTTAGCAAAGTGGCAGACTGTTCTTGATACGAACAAATCTGTAAGAACTTGGGTAGAAGCTTTGAATTTGAAAGGTTATTCTCCTTACTATTATGCAAAAAACTGACTTATATAAAGGGCCGGAGGTGGATGACTACAACCGAAATGCTCGGGAGCTTGGGGTTTTGTCTGTAAAGGTTACGCCTTTCTACAGAAGCAAAATAGCAGAAGAAGTTGGCGTCTTAGGCCACACCAATGGCCCCTTGGCGAGAACTGCTCTTCCAATTCCTGGGCGCTTTGATTCTCGAGCTCCTAGTGAAGTGGATGACTTTGTCGATGATCGGGCGAACATGCCTGAAGGTGCGGCTGATTCTATTGTTCGTAAGTACACGGGACGAATGCTCTTCTTTCCTACAGACAATTGTGCGGGTCATTGCACTTATTGTTTCCGTACTGATGTGCTTGCTGATCAGCATGAAAGAAAACTACCATCACTAGATGAAAAACTTGATACTCTTTTGGGTTATTTGGCTGAGCATCCAGAAATAAATGAAGTCATCTTATCTGGTGGAGACCCCATGACTCTTCCCACTAAACAACTACTTCGTATTCTCTGTAAACTTAAAGAGGAAGCAC
>CAYHHJ010000124.1:0-3582 GCA_964356405.1 uncultured Candidatus Peribacteria bacterium
TCTTCGGCGGTTTGCGGATCGAGGTTGCCGGTGGGCTCGTCGGCAATGATGAGACGTGGTTCGTGGATGAGGGCGCGGGCGATGGCGCAGCGTTGTTTTTCGCCTCCCGACAGCATGTGAGGGAAGTGATGACGCGCGTCCTGCAGCCCTACTTTCGTAAGAACTTCGGGAACACGCTCAGCGATTTGTTTGTCGGAATAGCCACAGACTTCCATGGCAAAGGCTACGTTTTCAAAAACAGTTTTCTTGGGCAAAAGCTTGTAGTCCTGAAAAACGATGCCGAGTTTGCGGCGGTATTCTTGTAGGGCGGCGGTGTCGAGTTTGTTGATGGCGTATCCATCCACGAGCACTTCGCCTTCGGTGAGTTGAATGGCCCCAATGAGCGCATGGATGAGGGTTGTTTTCCCAGCCCCAGAATTACCTGTGAGCCACACCCAAGCTCCTCCTTGGATGCTGAGGTTGATGTTGTCGAGGACGAAACGTTCTCCGTATTTTTTAGTGGCGTTTTTGAATTCAATCACGAGGGCAGTATAGCGCTGAATTTGTAGAATCCCACATTGTTTCAAAGGTTGAAGCATTCTCAAAAAGATTTCCTCTGAGCGCTCCGGGCCGCTAGGCCAAGTCTTACTTGCGAGCAAATCTTTTTGAGAATGCTTCACTTTAGCTTCGTAACTTTATGAATTTCCAAATTGGCGCTATGATTCAGACATGAAATTTTTACGTCGCCCATTCCTCTCGCTCTTGACCCTCTCTTGCTTGTTGGCAGGCGTTCTAGCGGGTTCGGCGCCCCTTGCCTCTGCGGCAGTGGATGTGACCCCCAGCGAACTTCAAAATTCTGCTTCTCTTTTAAAGCCCGATGGCTCCAGCTTGGGCACGATGACGGGCTTCAGCAGTTTTTATTACCGTATGCAAAGCACCGTTTCGGGTGGAATACTCACTCGCTATCAAGCGCTCTTACTCAGTGATCCGTGGCTCAGCAAAGGGCTGCCCGAGCTCCAACTTTTGACGCTCGCCTACGTCGATCAAGATGCGGCGGATGCTGCTTTTGAGTCTTACTCTTCCAGTTCTCGTTTCAATGCTGAAGATTTGATGCTCATTTCTGAAAGTGACCATGCCTTTTTTTACACTCGAACAGAAAGTGGAAGTGCGGTGGATCTCTTCAACTCTGTGAGTACGAATGCAGAGTCTTTCCACTGGTTGGAAAAAAATGGAAACGTCTTGATCCAATCTAGTTTATACCTCGGAGAAGGAAGCATTCACGAAGACACGCTCAGTGATTTTCTGGCTTTGGATCCTAGCGAGATCGTGGCTGCCTTAGCCTCTGCGGTGAGTTCCGAGAAAATCAGCTTGGGCCTTTTATTCCCTCCTGAAAATCCTCTGTTTTCCTCTCAAACGGAAAGCAGTTCCTTGCCCCTCGACGATTCGCTCTTTCTGCCCAGCAACGGCAGTTTGAGTTTGGATATTTATGTGAGCGACCCCAGCTCTGCTGAGGGAACCGTTTTGGATTCGAGCGGACTGCTCAGTGCCAGCGACGGAGATTTTTATTTGTACATCAACAAGGAAGGTAAACTTTTGGCTGGACTCTACGCACCCTACTACGACGCGGACTGTGCTCAGGTGGCGGGGTGGTACAGGGTTGGATCGAGCACCGCTCTTTATCCTTACGAGTGGAATCACGTCGTTTTACGGTTTGGAGTGGGAGGTTTTGGGATGCAATTGAACGATTCTGCAGAGGTTTATTGTTCCGTTTCTCAAGGACGTTCATCCAACACCTTGTATCTTGGGGATTATCCTTCCGACTCCATGAGTGAGGGAATGCTGGGAGTCGTGGATCATGTGAGTGCCACGTCTTCTTTGGATGCATTGGGACGCACGATAGATCTCGTGCTTGAGAATCAACTCTTCCTCGATTTTGCCCCGAGGGATGAGGACTTTGCCGTTTTTGAAGCACTTAAAGAAGCGCACGTTTTTTTGGGCAGTGATGGGCAACTCAACCCTGATGCGTCTTTGAACCGCATCGCCATGGTGAAAGTGATTTTGCGCGCGTTTGGGCTTGGCAGCTCCACGTCTTCCGTCTCTTTCACGGATGTTGCGAGCGACGCGTGGTTCCAAAAATACTTGGCGAAGGCCGTGGAGATTGGGATGGTGGAAGGGCGAGACGACGGTAGTTTTGGCCCAGCTGCCCCCGTGACACGCGCTGAATTTTTCACGATGTTGGAACGCTTGGACAGCGACTTTGACGGGGACACGGGGCAAAACTATTTGGACTTGGACGAAGACGCTTGGTATTTGAATGGGGCCACTTATGCTTTTGAGAAAGGTTTTGTGACTGGCGATTATTTTTACCCGATTCAAATGGTCACGCGCAGAGAAGCGGCTCGGGTGCTTTACCAACTGATGAATTAGCATGGAATCCACGCCAAGTTCCAGTTCGGCACCTCTTGTGACTGAAGCGCAGCGCCTCATTTCTCGATTTTTGGAGCACTCGGAAATCGCGAAAAATAAATCCAAAAAAACCATTGAAAATTATCATCATTATTTACAGCGTTTCTCCGATTTTTTGGAAGCGGACGGTGGGGAGCGAAGTGGTCGATTCCCTGCGGGTTTGAGTTTGGACGACATCCACCGTTACCAACTGCATTTGAATCGCTGGGAAGATAAAAATGGGAAAGGACTGTCGGTGAAAACTCAGGATTATCATCTCATCGCGCTCAGGGCTTTTTTAAAATACTTGGTGAGGCAGGACGTTCCGACCTTGGCGCCCGAAAAAATTGAGCTCAAAAAAATCCCTGAACGCATCGTGGATTTTTTGTCGCGTGAAGAGGTGGAGAGGCTGTTTGAATCGGTAGGGATTGGGAGAGAGTCTGCGGATGGAAAACGGGGCGAGCAGCAAGAACGGACGGTGCTGAGGGATCGAGCGATGCTCGAGACTTTGTACTCCACCGGGCTGCGTGTGTCGGAGCTGGTGAGCCTGAATCGAAGCCAAGTGGACCTCACTCGCAAAGAGTTCACGGTTCGAGGGAAAGGCCGAAAAGCACGCATCGTTTTTCTGTCGGATCGTTGCGTGGGTTACATTCAGGCTTATTTGGCGAAACGGACCGACAACTGGGAACCCTTGTTCATCAGTTTTGCGCGAAATCGAGACGACGTGGAGCTTGGGCTCGGAGAAAAACGCCGGCTCACCGCGTACAGCGTTCAAGATTTGGCACGACGCACCGGACGACTTGCGGGCATCGGAAAGAAGGTGACTCCACACTTATTGCGCCATTCGTTTGCGACGGAACTGTTACACAACGGCGCGGACATCCGCTCGGTTCAGGAAATGCTCGGGCATGCTTCGATCACAACGACGCAGATTTACACGCACTCGACGAATGAACGGCTGAGAGAAGTGCATCGGAAGTTTCATCAGTGAGGGGAAGCAAAGGAAGAGGATGACTTTTTGCTCTTTTTGAGGAATTGAATACCACCCCATCGGGCGCATTGTGGATTCAGCACGATTCGTGAGTTGATGGCGGTGCCTGAGTTTGGGACTTATTCTGACTTTAAAGAAGCTGTTTTCTTTCAAAATACGCCCACGAA
>CAYHHJ010000125.1:0-3534 GCA_964356405.1 uncultured Candidatus Peribacteria bacterium
GCGTTTGACAAAATTTACTAATATATTAGAATGGCCACTATGGCAGTGACCGGAAAACAATTGCAGGAGGCAGAACGCAGACTTTTTGATCAAAGATCAGACTATGAAGCATCTGGAATCCCCATGATGGTTTCCCCAAAAGCACTCATACTAACTATACAGGGCGAAGAAAAGAAGGTGATTGGAGCAAGCCAGCAAATCCAGACTCGGATCAAAGAAGTATGCGAAGCAAAGGCCCCATTACTCCCTTTTTCAACGGAACATTCAGGTCGTCTTCAAATATTTGCCCCAACTTTACATTTTGACTTTGAAGAAGCAGAAACGGGGCTCATTCGACTTTTGGCAGAAAATATTGCCAATCAAAGACGAGTGCACTTAAGCGATTTTGGCCTACAAGATACCTATGCAGACAAATGGACCAAAGGACCCATGGATATACCTGTAGATTGGACCTCCTGCTTATTAGCTCACGTCCGTAGCACTGCAATAGGAGAGAATCCCCTTCTAAATCCAATAAAAACGGGCTTTAGGATTTCTGACGGGAAAGAGGGGACTACTATTTTTAATAATCATTCAAGCCTAGTGGACCCCCGACTCACGCGAACGAGCCTACTCCACCTATTGGGCCATATTGTAGTAAATGTTGCACTCCAAACAAGAAGACCGGTAGATATCCAATTCACTTCCAAAGACCAGGCCTAAGCACGGATTGAATCCACTAAGCATGCATGTTAAACTCAAAACCAATCAAAGAAATCATGAGTGAAAAACCTACCACTTTAGACAGACTCAACCCATTAAAAGATATGGATGACGTAAAGTCTCGTGGTGGTGATGGCCTTATCACCGTTGCGTACAGAAATCTATTTAGAGGAGCCTTAGCGGGAACACTGGCTGGCCTTGCAGTAGACAACACCGTTGGCAACGGAGGTTTCGACTTGGCCCTATTCATGGGAGCATGTGCAGCTATAGCTGATTTCACCCAAGGCCTAGGCCGTGGCGCTATACAAATAACTAATGGGAATAAATCTAATTGACTTTGTTTCCTGCCTTCCCTACAATCACCCAGCTAAATTACTATTATGCTAGGAAAACTAAAACGACGTAAACGAGCTCGAACCCATGGCTTCCTGAAGCGCATGTCCACTAAAAGTGGTCAAGCCGTTTTGAATCGCCGACGCGCAAAAGGCCGACATCAATTGACGGTATCTGTACGTCGTGCTGAAACGAAGTAAACGAATCCACGGTAAGCCGATTGTTCAGGCGCTTTTAAAGGAAGGCAAATCTACGGCCTACCCTTTTTTCATACTTATCAAACAGGAAAATACCCTGGGCACCACGCGTTACGCCGTAGTGGTGAGCAAAAAACTCGAGAAATCCGCAGTGAAGAGGAACAAGAAGCGCCGTCAGGTTTATGAAATCATCCGGATGATGGAAAAAGAAAGTCTCGTGCCAAGTCAGCCCGCCTTTGATATAGTGCTCATCGCACGCAAACCTGCGGCAACAGCCTCCTTTGATGACCTGCAAAAGAGTCTCAAGGAAATTCTTACCAAGCAGTAGGTCACAACCCTATCTAATGAAAAAATTCAACATCCTGCCCTATCTATTCGTCTTCTTGGCTACCTTTGTAGTCCTGCAACTTTTCAATAAAAGCGCAGATCCTGTACTCAGCACTGGCGACGTGGGCCTAAAAACCGCTGAAAATGAATATGCTATAGGGAAAGATATCCGAGTAGATGTTCAAAACAACCAAGCCGAACCTATTGAAGTGATTTCCGAGTGCAGTGAAATCGATGGAAGAAAACTTTTACTACCCCCTTTCACCGTTTTGAAGTATGAGAATGAAGGCTTCAGCGAGATAAGCGAAACACAGAATCTGCCCGAATGCACCGAGAGCATCGTCACAACCATTCAACCCGGCGAAAAGGAAACGTTCAGCCTGCTGAACTACAGTTATTCTGATTTTGGAGAAATTGGACGCTACAAGCTCCAACTCGAACTCGCTGACGCCACCTACAGCACACCTGAATTTGAGATTCATGAACCCGGCGTATTCACCAAACTCTGGCGTGGCATCATCTATCAACCGATCCTCAACGTTCTGGTTGCGATTTTAATCTATATGCCAGGTCATTACCTGGGATTCAGCATCATTTTGCTCACCATTATTATACGAACCATTCTCCTCGTGCCTTCTCAGAAGGCCATGAAAGCGCAACTTCGCATGCAAGAGATGCAGCCTAAAGTTGAAGAGCTCAAGGCTAAATACAAAGACGACCAAGCCCGCCTGGCGCAAGAAACCATGCTCCTGTGGAAGACCAGCAAAGTAAATCCGCTCTCTAGCTGTCTTCCCATTTTGCTTCAACTCCCTATTTTGATCGCCCTCTATAGTGTGGTGAACGGAGGACTTTCCCCTGACCGAAGCGCATTGATTTATGGCTTCATGCCCGACTTCTCGCTACACGAAATCAATCCTTACCTCCTTGGATTCGACCTGCTAACCAAGAGCACCATAGTACTTCCTATTCTTGTGGGAGGTCTGCAATTCATTCAAATGCAGCTCATGATGGCTAAGCAAAAGAAGAAAAAAGCTGCGCAAAAAGAGGGCGCTGAGCCAAAACCCATGCAAAATGAGATGGAAATGGCTAATAAGATGATGAAATACATCATGCCCATTATGATCGCTGTGTTCACTGCGCAACTCCCGGCTGCCGTAGGTTTGTACTGGGGAACCTCAACTTTCTATGGCATCCTCCAACAACTTGTGGTAAATAAAGAGGGCTCCAAATCGAAGTCCACTGAGGACGACGTACAAATTAGAGTCATTAATCGCAAGCAACAATAACTCAACATGGAAAAGCAAATTAAAAAGCTAGTATCTGAATTTCTTGTAAAACTTGGCATCGATTTCACCGATATCGAGGTAGAAGAAACGGAACCAAAGAACTACCGAGTAAACTCAGTTTCCGAAGAACCTAGCCTCCTCATTGGTCACCACGGTGAAAACCTGCTGGCTATGCAAAAGATCCTAACGGTTATTTTCCACAAACTCTTTAGCGAAGACGTGACCATAGCCTTCGACGTAGACAACTACCGCAAACGACAAGAAGAAAACGTGCTCACCATTGCAGAACAGAAGATGAAAGAAGTGGAAGCTACCAAAATTCAGGCTGCACTTCCCCCTATGTCTCCTTACTTCCGCCGTCTCGTGCACATGATGATCAAGACCAAAGGCTACGAAAACCTAGTTACTGAAAGCATCGGTGAAGGAAACTACCGTCAGGTAGTGATCAAGTATAAGGCTTAAAAAGCCACCAAATGAAATCCCTAGCTCTTCTGAGCACCATCATTCTCTCGATTGCACTTGCACCCGGCGTTAGTTCCGGTGCTTTGAGCAGTTGGTACACCGACGTACCTGACAACGACGCGTACCACGACGGCATTTACTACATGACCCAGGCCGGTTATGTGAGCGGTTATGAGGACAATACCTTCCTGCCAGAAAATCCCGTGAGCCGCGTGGAAGCCCTAAAG
>CAYHHJ010000126.1:0-3527 GCA_964356405.1 uncultured Candidatus Peribacteria bacterium
TTTTCAGTTATAAATGAGAAAAAAGTACGTAGAGCAACTTTGAAAGCAGCCTCTTCATAAAACTTTCTCCCATCAAGCAATTTTAAAACATAACCTAAGTCAGTAAGACTAGTTTTTTTATCTTCACCAATTTCAAGAGCTATTGAGATAATTTCATCAGAGTTCAATGTATCAATCGCTGCTAAATAGTAGTGTGAGATAAAATCTGTTTTATTATTTTTATAAGCTTCATACAAAGGATACAAAAAAATAGGATCACCAATATCCTCTATCTCTTCTAAAAGACTTACTGTCTCATCTCTATTTTTAACAGAGTATAGCCTGGCTAGAAGTAATGAGTTGTATTCTGTAGACATTACTAATTCTGAGAATGAAAAAAATAAATTAACTCTTCACTCTCCTAAAATTCCTCTTCCCAACCTGCAAAAGGGCTCCATTCTTAGTAAGCGTCATCTCCATCTTAATATCCTCCACCTTCTCTCCTTCCCACTTCACTCCACCGCCCTCCACAAGTCGACGAGCATCACTCTTAGTAGCAGCAAGACCCAACTCTGAGATCAAATCCACAATGTTCCACTTCTCGCCGGGCATGGTCACTTCTTCAATCTCATCGGGTACTTCTCGACGTTGGTGAACCGTTTTAAAATGCTCCTCAGCTGCCTGAGCTGCCTTTTCGCCATGGTAAATTTCCACAATCGCGTGACCGAGTTCCATCTTAATGTTGCGTGGATTTTCTCCACCCGCTAAACGAGCCTTGAATTCAGCAATCTCATCGCGATCCATGCGTCCAGCTAGTTCCAAATAAATTGGAATCTGTTCATCAGGTATAGACATCGTTTTTCCAAAAATATCCTCAGGTTTCTCCGCCACACCAATGTAATTTCCAGTGGTCTTTCCCATCTTCATGGTTCCATCCGTTCCCACCAAAATCGGCACCGTCAAAATATTTTGAGGCTCCTGTCCGTAGGCTTTTTGCAAAGTTCGCCCGGCGAGCAGATTGAAGGTTTGGTCCGTTCCTCCGAGCTCCACATCTGCCTCAAGAGCCACGGAATCGTAACCCTGCATCAGTGGATACATGAATTCATGAAGGGAAATTGGCTGATCGTGCTTAATACGTTCCTGGAACATGTCACGTTCGAGCATCTGAGCCACCGTAAATTGTGACGCGAGCAGAACCACATCCGAAAAATTCAGTGGCGCCAGCCATTCGGCATTCCAACGCACTTCCACCTTGGTCACATCGAGAACATGCGAAACTTGATCCATATAACCTTGCGCGTTTTTTTCCAATTCTTCCTGGCTGCGCTGTTTGCGTGTTTCATTTTTTCCCGTTGGATCTCCAATTTGCCCGGTGAAATTTCCAAACAGTAAAACAATCTGGTGGCCTAGTTCTTGGAACTCGCGAAGTTTGTGCACCACCACCATGTGCCCCAGGTGTAAATCAAAGCCAGTTGGGTCGATTCCCAGCTTAATGCGCAGTTTTTTTCCACTCATCAATTTCTTTTTCAGATCCTCGCGTACGATCACATCGGCGACTCCCAAAGAAAGTAGGTGATCAATTGCTTTTTCATCGGTATTCACAGACATAGTTTTTTCCTGTAAAGTTACTTAGATCAAGTTAACAAAGCCCCCTCAAAAATGCAATTTCAAAGCTACACATTCAAAAAAGAAGACGAAGGAACGCGCCTAGACCAATTTTTAGCAGACTTTCTCAAGATTTCTCGCAGCCAAGTGCAGCGATACATCAGGGAAAAATGCGTCTATCTTAACCATAAATCCGAAAAGGCCAACACCAAGGTGAAGGAAGGCGACGAACTGCTCCACCGCACTCCTGAGCTCAAAGACTCCAAACTGATTGGCGAAGATATTCCTTTGGACATCATTTTCGAAGACAAAAACCTGCTGGTCATCAACAAACCGGCTGGAATCGTGGTTCACCCCGATGAATCTGGCCACGGCACCGGAACCATCGTTCACGCCGTGCTAGCCCACTGCAAAAACCTCAGCGGAATTGGTGGTGAACGCCGTCCGGGAATCGTGCACCGTCTGGATAAAGACACCTCCGGCGTACTCCTCATTGCTAAAAACGACGCTACCCACCAAAAGTTCTCCAAGCTTTTCCACGACCGAAAGGTTAAAAAGACCTATATGGCCCTAGTAAAAGGCTTACCTAAGAGCAAAAAAGGCCGCATCGAAGCGCCCATTTCCAGAAGCAGCGTCGATCGCCAAAGAATGTCGGTGAGCAAGCAAGGTAAAAACGCCATCACCACCTTTGAAGTGGATTCCACGTATCGCGGTTTCACGCTCCTTCGTGTGAATATTGAAACCGGCCGTACGCACCAAATTCGCGTTCACTTGGCGAGCATCGGTCACCCTGTGGTTTGTGACGCCCTTTACGGAGACAAGAAATTCAATGCCGAATTCCGCGAAAAATACGGCCTCAAACGCCAATTCCTTCACGCCGCTCGCGTGGAAATCGACGGAAAAGTCTACGAAGCCAAGCTTCCTGAGGATTTACAGAGTTTGAAATTGGCTTAAAATTCACCGCCAGCGGTGAATTGAGAAACACTTTTCAGTATGGCAAGTGCCTGATCTTTCTTCGCAGCTGGCACAAAGAGATGGTCATGATAAAAGGCGGAGACCACATTTACGCTAATACCCTCACTCGCCAATTTAGGCGTCAAAGCAGCTAAAAATCCTACGGCTTCTAGATCAGAATGCACATTGAGCGTGATCATTGACCAAATGGCAGCGTACGAAAACTGTAAGTGATCGGCTTCTTCTCGAGCTAGAATGTAGGTCCACCCTTCCTTTTCTTTAAAAGATAGTAGGGCCTCTAAGTCTTGTCTCTCAGAAAAAGTACAAAAAACAAACTCACCTTGCACAAGCTCAGGCTGCATGGACTTCAAAAGAATATCTAGATTATTTATTCCAAACATTTGATGTGGTTTAAAAACTGGCTTAAGTTTAACGATACGAATACTTGGGAAGTTCTTTCCTTAGACCTTCCTCTAAGTTTAATTGGGGTGTGGCTCCTGTCGGAATATGGCCACGCCAATTTTCACCCTTAAGAAAATCCTTGCAGTAGCCTTTTACCGAGGCGTCATCAACATGCCTCCCGTCTTGATACTCACAAAAAGTCCACGTGCCAATATGATAATTGCCATCTACATAGCCTTTTCCTTCTTGCAAAACTTGGTGACCTTTCAGGTCTGACTCTGGTGGACAATCTGTATAATACGAGGGTCGTGCATCAAAAACGGCATCACAAGCTCCAAGTGTATTAATAAGCTCAGACCGGAGATCAGCCTCAACGAGTGAATCCCTTTCTTGAATCGTAGGTTCTGGCACATTCAAAACTTCCTCTTTTGGAGAACAACCCAGTGCAAGCAAAAGCGGTGCCGATCGTAAATTCATATTATTTAGTAGCAGCCTTCTTTGCAGGAGCCTTTTTAGCAGCTGGCTTCTTAGCCACTACTTCTTCCTTAGCTTCCATTTCAGGTTCGTCCTTAGCGGCGCTCACCTTC
>CAYHHJ010000127.1:0-3504 GCA_964356405.1 uncultured Candidatus Peribacteria bacterium
GGGAGGAAGCGACCTATCTATGTTCGAGGTGGACGAAGCGGCTCGTATCATTACGGAGGCTGCCGACCCAGAAGCAAACATCATCTTTGGAGCCGTTATCAACGACTCATACACTGGAGAAATCAAGATCACGGTGGTGGCAACCGGATTCGACGACATCAAGCGTGGAGTACAGATTGCTCGTCCGCTCGGCGAATTCCGCCCAGCAACGCAAAACACACCTATGCAACGACCAATGGCGCTTCAGGACAACCGCCCAAGCACTCCATCCATGCCTATGGGTGAGGACACGGGAAATGAATACGACATTCCAGCGTTCATTCGACAAAAGATGCAAAAATAGTAATTAGTAAATCAAAAGAGCCCTACACGGGGCTCTTTTTTGTGAAGCGCTTGGTTTAGTAGGTCAGAGTGTTTCCTTCTACCTGGTATGTGGAAGTCCCATCTGTGAAGGTGAGGTCCACGTCAAGCGTATCGTCTACTCCTGTCTCATTTGTCATCAAGCCGAATTTTGCTGTCGAGCTGAGTTCGACATAATATACCTTAGCACTGGAGGAAAGGACAAAGACTTTGTTTGTCGTCAAAAACGCGTGAGCATCACTCGTTGTGCTTAGTTCCAGAGTGCCTGTGGCAACCGTAGTCCCGCCCTCCTTGAGGTAAACGGTCATCCCGTCGCTTGCCGAATTGATGCTAGCATCAGAGGCGAATCCGATCCTCAGCGAAGTACCCGTGGCAAGCTTGCAAGAAGGTTTTGAGGAGAGATTGAAGGAGAAGATATCGTCGGCTGAACTCTCTGAATGAAGCCCACTGGGACTGGTGCTTGAAAGTGTGGCTATTACAGTACCCGCGCATGGCTGGTATAGCGAAGGGCTGCTGCCGAACTTGCCTTGCAGGGATCCGCCTGAGGCGTAGACGCTCGCGCCCAGTACCGCCAAGAGTCCGAATGCGACGGTGAATAGGATTTTTGTCTTGGTCTTCATTTTGGTTTTCATTTTGGTTTGGTTAGAAAATGAAATTCATGCAACTATACCATGATTTATGCTTTTCGGCAAGTTACTGCGCTACTTAAAACTCTTCACCGCCGTCTTCTCCGTCCCAGTCACTTAGCGGGGTGAAGCGGAGGAAGCCTGTGCTAGGATCTCCTCCCGCATTTAGGTGAAAGGCGGAGCGGGAAACGGCTATTAAGTCGCCGGCTTCAAGCTGTCGCGTTGCTGCTTTTGGCGCGTTGGATCCAAGCTCAATTTCTGCATGAAAGCGTTTCACGAGTTCGTGTTCAAAAGCGGGTGTGCACCAGGCTGAATCGCCGCCCATTTGGCCATAGAGGCCAGACGGCAAACCGTTCAAAATATTTCCCATTCCTAGGCTTTCCAGGAAAGTGCTGCCGCCGGATCTTTCAGTTAAATTTCTCCGGTTGGATCGAGCTTTCATTGTAGAGATCCTGAGGCCTTCTGGACGTTCGGCTATCATGGCGTCGTAAACGCGAAGGAAACTTTGGTAGCCTTGTTCAAAAGTCATGGCCGCGAGTGAACGGGCAGGATAGCCGTTGCCAGGTGCTTCTTGGCACAGAAATGCCACTGAATGACCGAAGTGTGTGCTAGGGAGACTCAAGGAAGGTGCCGTTCCAGCTTGGCCCCATTCCCAGCCTCCAAAGTCGTCGCCAATCACTTGCGCCCTCTGCTCGGAACCTAGTTTAGGAAAAACAATAAATTTATAATGACCCAATGCACCTGCTATCGCAGAGGAAAATAGGAAATTGGTTTCAAGGATTTCAGGGTTGAAATCGGTGACTAAAACACCCAATCCATCTGGATTTTGATCGTCTGCAAGGTGAGGCGCCAGGAGGCGGCCTTCAAAATTTCCGTCAATGTAGTTAGACCAGCGGCTCATCGGCTTGGTGGATTAGTAGAGAAGTTCTTGCGCTTGCTATGGCTGGTTCTGCTTCGTTTAGCCTGTAGACCCATCCGGTGAGCTGAGCGCTGGGAGCTTTTCCGTGCTTGGTGAGGCTAGCGTTGGTGGCCTCTACCACGTCTCTTACCGCGCCGATGCGGAAAAGGATGGCGGCCAGTTCAAGGTTCAGACGGTCTTTTTCATCTGGGGTTTCCCCACTTGATAGAAAGGTTTCTAGGTCGCGTAATGCAAAGTATACTCGCCCTGCCAAGGCTCCTGCCTCCTGATCGATATGTCCTATCTGGGACGGCGCCCAGACGTCCACACCATGTGCGGCTATGCTCATTTCGTGCTGACTGCGGAAGTTCTCTACGGCTCTATTGGTGGTCATTTTAAGGTTTGTGAGTACGCATCTTAGCCTATTCTTTGCTTTTGTCAAAAGCGATGGGCGGGCACAAATAAAAAGAACCCCTGATTTTGTGGGTTCTTCTTACGGTTGCTTAGTCCGTATATTATAACGGGCCAACTGCCAATTTATTACAAAATTAGTACGTCAGGAGGTTCCCAGCTATGGTCTCGCCGTTGTATTCCACCTTCATGGCGAGTGGCTCGTCCACTCCGGCTTCTTCGACCAAAATGGTGGCGGTATCGGTGCTTACCGTGAATGTAGTGGCTTTTCCGCCCTTAAGGCTCACGGCCTTGGTGGTGGTGATGAGGGCGGTTCCTTCACTTGGTATACTTGGATCCACTAGAGAAAAGGTTCCGGTCCCAATGTTTTTTCCGTTCGCTTTAAGCGTCACAGTGGTTCCGTCTGCAAGAGGGTCTATATCCCCATCCGTTAGAAAACTGACGGTGAATTGAGATCCAATCGCCAGGGTGTTTTTCGCGGGGAGGGTGATGTCAAAAGCAAGAACATCACTGCTGGTGGCCACCACCTGAATGCCGCTGGGGCTCGCCTCAGAAAGCTCCATGCTCCATTCTTTAGTTTTGGTTCCAAATCGTCCTTGAACGTCTTCTCCTTCGGGCATACATGCGGTCAGCAAAAGGGCACTGAGCATGGTGAGGGCGAGGAATTTTTTCATGGCGTGAAAAGTTAGTATGGGCCAAGTGTACTTTGTGGCGTGTTTTTCTGCTAGACTATATGGGATGGATACTCGAATTATCAGATCGGAGGAGCGGGCTAGATGGGATGCGTTTGTGGCGGCTCATCCGCACGGCGGCGTGGAACAAAGCTTTGAATGGGGTGAGCTGCAGACCCGAATCCCCGGCCGTCCGGCGTTTTATGTGCTGGGCGTTTATGAAGGGGCGATTTTGCTGGGTGGGGCGCTGGTGATCCGCCAAGAAATGGGCCGTGGAAAGACCTGGCTTTGGTGCCCACGAGGGCCTTTATTGCCAACGGACGGTGCAGCGGAGGTGTGGGAAGTCTTGTTGAAAGCCGTGAAGGAATTGGCGAAAAAACATGGGGATACGTTTATGCGAGTGGAGCCGGGCGCGCCGGTGGAAGAGGCCTTTGTTGCAGTGGGTAAGCAGACGGAAAATCGTTATTTCCCTGAGCACACGTTGATACTGGATTTGACGCTTTCTGAGGAGGACTTGCTGGGGCAAATGACACAAAAA
>CAYHHJ010000128.1:0-3431 GCA_964356405.1 uncultured Candidatus Peribacteria bacterium
TGTGCTGGAAAAAGTTACCGAAGAAGAGGAGGCGAAAGCCAATGAGTTAGAAATGCAAAAAGTAAATTTGGGCATAACTTTAGGAGCACTGCTTGCAGATTTGGCGGCTTCAGATGAAGCTATAAATGCTGAATTAGCGTCAAAAAAAGAAGCTGCTAAAACAGCACTGTTGGCTTTGGATGGTGCCGCTAGCTTTGATAAAGGAGAATTGCAAAGAAAACTAAATGAGGCCAAGCAAGCCGCTACCCTTCTTGTAGAGGGTTTGCCTGCGGATAAACTTAAAGAAGAACTGACCAATGCCTTGGAAGGGAATCAAACTTTGGTAAAGAAAATCGCCCCATATGAAAGGGCTGTACCTTCTGTGCCCAACCTCAACCGAGCTGAAGACCTCAGGAAAGTACTTGAACCAGAGATCAGAAACTTGCGCACTCAGGACAAGCCTGCCACTCGCGCAGTTGCAAGTGCACTGGAACAAGTGATAGAAGCTTTGGATCAAAAAGAGAAAACAAGTCCACATCTTGAAACCCTAAGCAAGGCTCTAACAGACTTGACTCATGCCGTGCGCGGAGAAGCAGAAAGCGTTATGAAAATAGAAGAAAGATACACTACGCCTCGTGCTCCTAGACTAGAGAGCAAGGATGATTTCTTGAAAGTTATTGAGCGGCATAAGCAAGCACTCTCTACTAGTCCGCAGGGCGCAGCGGCTCTCCGTGAGTTGAATGCTCTTGCAGACAACTTGGAGTTACGCCAATCCAGCCTTTATGCCAACGAAAGAAGTCGGGATGGTGCAAAGCAGCTAAGCTATGCTGTAAATGGAGAAGCTGACAAGATTAGAAAAATAGAGGAAAGGCATGCCACGCCTCGAGTTCCCAATCTAAACAGCCCAGACGACTTGGCAAAGGTAAGCGAGGCTCCATTGTCTGTCCTTAAGGGCGTGGTAGGAATGCCAAATGCTACAGAAGCAGTGGCAAACATGGGAGAGTTCATCACTACCACCAAGACACTCGTTGATCTAAGACAACGAAACCTTTATGTCAACAATGCTTGTGAAAATTTGCGCTTGGCTGCAGTTGGTGACGTTAAGACCTTAACGGGACGCACGCGACCTAGAGATAGTATTATGCTGAATACTGCGGATGGATTTAAGTCCGCAACAGAAAGTTCAAGCACCACTTTAATAAGGACTGGGCTGCCGGAAGCAGTTACAGCTGCAGAGGCTGTAAACAAGATAATCAGCACATTAGCTGAAGCCAGAACCGCTCAAGAAAATGTCTGGAATGCTGACCGAAGAGCAGAGGACTTGAGAGGCGAGGCCAGAACACTAATCTATAAAGACTGGCTCAATGAATTACTAGCCGATCAAGATTTCCGAACTGATCTTAGCTTGGCTTTAAGCTTAATACGGAGCGAGACTCCCGCGTCTGAAGCGAAGTCGCATAGATTATTAGCTGTTATTCGAAACTGGGCGGCTCCGCTTTCAGAAGTCGGACACTATGATGCCGACGGAATTTTTGTCCCTGTTCAAGGAGAGTACACCGAATCTATGAGTGCCATACAGGAAGAAAAACGTCTTATGGATGCTTCCTCGGAAGCACGCGGCCAAGGAGGACAAAAAGTCTTACTGCACCGGAATGAAATCCGTGAGCACCTTGCTGAACACGTTGCTGGGCTGGAAGCTGCAAAATCCGGTTTAGATTCAAGCAGAGCAATCGTTGCAGGAGAAGTGGCTCGCGTTCAGGCAGAGCTGGGAGGCCAACTAGAAACAAAGGGTCAGGAAATTGCGAGAAAAGACGGTGAGATTGCTAGACTAAACTCTCGTGCTACTGAGGCAGAAGGGACTGCGGCGAGTGAGAAATCTCGAGCTGATGGATTGCAAAATAAATTGACCGCAAGTGAAGCCAGCGTATCTGCTCTTCAAAGACAGCTCAGTACTGCCAATACCGCCACTCATACAGCCACTGAAGCCAAGCGTCTGATGCAGCTTGCCATTGCTAATGCTGAAGCTGACCTCGCTAGAGAGTTGACGACTGCAAATGGGGTGATGGGTAGTGCAGCGCGTGTCGCCGCTCTAGCAAAATTCCAAAAAGCGCTGCGAGCTGCAGGGGTTCAAGTCGCTGAATAAAAGATCCCTAGTTTTTTCTAGCGGTCAGCCACTGAATCGCCTGCTGCGGGGATTGAAGCTCGTGACTGAGTTGTTTTTCCCAGAGTTCCTGGAGAAGTTTTCCGACTTCGGGGCCGGCTTTGAGGCCGGTGGCTTCCATGATTTCCTCACCGGTCAAAAGCGGCTTGGGACGTTCTTTGAAATGCTGAAGACAGTCTTCGTAGGCGGCTTTTACTTCTTCATAAAGAGAAAGATCGATGGGCGTGGTTCCAGCGGCATCGGCGTAGAATAAAAGCAACAAGTCGGGGAAACGCGGGTCGAGGAACCAATGGCGTTGGCGGCCGGTGGGCATGTCGAGGAGTTGCTGCATCATGAAGTGGTGCTTCACGACCCAGCTGACGTGTTCAATTGCGCTGCGAGAAAAGCGCAGACGGCGCATGATGCGTTCGGCGATTTCGGCAGAGACTTCGCTGTGCTGGTCGTAGCGGATTCGCTCGGCAATTTTAAAAGTTTCCGGCTTGCCGATGTCGTGAAAAATCACGGCCCAGTGTGCGAGCAAACCGGCGTCCTCCGGCAAGGCTTTGAGCGCGTTCATGAGGTGCGTCCACACATCGCCTTCTTGGTGGTATTGCATGGGTTGCGCCAGGCCCTTGCACGCCTCCAGTTCAGGCAAAACGTAGGGCAAAACCTCGGTGTCCTGCATGTCTTCAAAAGCCACCGCGGCGCTGCGGGCCATGATGATTTTATTCAGCTCATCGCGCACACGTTCCCAGCTCACTTTGTCGGCGAGTTGCGCGTGTTTTTTCAGCGCGGCGTAAGTGTCGGGATGGTAACCAAAATTCAAAGTATTTTTAAAACGAATCGCGCGGATGATGCGCAAATGGTCTTCCAAAATGCGTTCGTGTGGCACACCAATAAAACGAATCAGGCGATTCGTGAGGTCGTTTTGGCCGCCGACAAAATCCAAAATTTCGTCGCCCACGGGATCGTAAAAAAGCCCGTTGATGGTGAAGTCACGACGCTTGGCGTCTTCCTCGGCGTGGGTGAAAGTAACGGCGTCGGGGCGGCGGCCATCGGAAGTGCCGGAATCGCTGCGAAAGGTGGCGACTTCAAAGTTGTGCCCGTCTTCCACCACATTGATGACGCCGAAGCTCTTACCCACTGCGTAGGTTTCGGCAAAGAGTTTTTCAATTTGGTCAGGTAGCGCGCTCGTAGCAATGTCGTAATCCTTGGGCTCTTTTTTTAAAAGCATGTCGCGCACACAGCCACCCGCAAAGTAAGCCTTGTATCCGGCTTTTTGCAAAGTTTTGACGATTTGAATGGCGGTGGA
>CAYHHJ010000129.1:0-1709 GCA_964356405.1 uncultured Candidatus Peribacteria bacterium
CCGTGACATGGCCAAAGGAGTGCAACGTGCTGTGCCCATGGATCAAGCGGTGGCCGAAGTCGTGAAACTCATCGGAAAGGAGAATTTAGACACCTATTCTCCTGGGGAAATCTCATTCTGAGATATTCAGATCGGGGTAGATCTGTAAATAGTCCTCTTCCCTGGCGCCTCTCTGTTTTAAGAGCTCTATTAAGATCACAGCTATTTTTCTATCCCGCGACAAATGAGGCATTCGAATAGACGTTTGGAAGGCTCCCAGTGTTTTGACCTGATCATGAATACTTTGTGTAAGAGCTTCTAAGGGAGCCTCTTTGAGAGTGGGATCTACTTCGACTTCAATGGTTTTGAGTCTGACATTTACCCCCAAATGCGGGGCAATAGATCCACAGAGGTCGTCCCTTAAGTCGAGGGTGCATCCTTTACTTTCTTCGTCTCCAGGAATGATTAAGCGAGAAAAGTTCCTCACCAAGCCGTAAAGGACTTCGCTCTTTCGGTATAAATAATCTGTTTCAAATTTTAAACGTCCCCTTTCATTACCCGCGGGGTATGCAGAGCGGATAGTGAATTCCGTGCCTGCTTCGTCCTTAGGAGATTTGACGAAATACCAATAGAGAGGTCTTCCGTCTGGAAGATTTTGAGAGGTATTCACCACGCCCAGATTGTCGATGGGTACGTCTCCACTTCTGAAACGATCCAAAATTTCGGCGTGCTCACTATTGCCAAAGGGAAGTCCTACCCGTTTTAAGATATCCAACATTTCTTCTAAGGTTTCGCGTGTGGGGTCTAGGAAGGTGACTGCATAGTTAAACCCAGCGCCAGGCTTTGCTAAAGGAAATTTTCGTTTGAGTTCCTCTGCGGTTAGCGCAAGCGGAGCTAAAAATGTTTGTTCCCTCTCCAGGCCCGTTTGTTCGACGATATTCACCATCTTGTATTCCTCATTTTGGAAATAAGTGTTAATTTTAGTCTAGTCTTGCTTCTATTTCAATATCCACCCATGAAACGATTCTTTTATTCCCTATTTGCAGGTCTGCTTCTGTTCTCACAAGTGAGTATGGCTTTAGCCAGCTTCAGCGATGTGAACAGCGCCCACACGCATTATGCCGCCATAACCAGTTTGGTGGATCAGGGTATTTTGCAGGGCTATGAAGATGGGACTTTTCAACCGGGAAATCCGGTGAACCGGGCTGAGGCGCTGAAGATTATTTTGATGGGCGCGGGCGTTACCGTGGATGGCGAGAGCAGCGCCGGGATTTTGTTCAGCGATGTAGACAGCAGCGATTGGTATTTTGATTATGTAAGCACGGCCGTGAGCCTGGGAATCGTGCAGGGTTACAACGACGGAACCTTTAAACCGGCGCAAACCGTGAATCGTGCCGAGGCAATGAAAATGCTTTTGGCGGCGGCGGAAATTTCGGTGAACACGCCCAGCTCCGCGCCCTTTGCAGATGCCCAGACCACCGAGTGGTTCAGCGGCTACGCGGCGTATGCAAAAACCTGGAATATTGAACCTCCTCAAGCCGACGGATACTGGCATCCCGAAGAAGATATCACTCGAGCGAATTTAGCCGAAATGGTGTACCGACTGCAGCAAAACAAGGAGTCTGGGCACGCCTTTGACGAAGGCACCAATTGGCTCAAAAAAGAATTCCCAACTGTGGACATCAACATGAAAGTGCCTTTTTCTTGGGGTTATAAACAGGAAGGAGTGG
>CAYHHJ010000129.1:1809-3427 GCA_964356405.1 uncultured Candidatus Peribacteria bacterium
GTGGACATCAACATGAAAGTGCCTTTTTCTTGGGGTTATAAACAGGAAGGAGTGGGCGCGGCATTTTTGCTCGATCGAGGAAATGACCAAGTGAGTTTGCTCTCGCCTTATGAAAACGGAGGCACTTTGCTTTTGACGCGCTATGTGAATTCGGACGGAGCCAGCAGTGACAGTTTGTTTGCTAGTATTGCGGGGAATAGCTCTTGGCAAACCGGCGAGACTACCCTCAACGGCTACCCTGCCCTAGTGGTTTACCACGACGCGGATATTTATTACCGTGAATGGTATTTGTACATGGACAATAAGAGTTTGGTACACGTGGTGGCCTTGCGCGGAAACGGGGCTTACTCCAATTACTTGGAATGGTTCTTTGAAGCCATGGTGGCCAGCATTGAATACGATGCTTCCACGACTTCTGATTTAACCATTGAGGAAACCGTTGCTCAGCTGCGCGCCGCTATTCAAGTGGACGGTGTGGGAACGGAAATGAAGGACTTGCTCGCCGACTGGGAACTGATTGAAACCGACACGATTGGCGTGGGAACCGGGCCGGTGGATTATTTCTATTCCCCAAGCGCCAATGTCACGATAAAATACGAACGATCTTTCGATGTTATCCTCGACCTTGAGGAAGGCGAGACATCGGCTTTCTAACCTGCAAAACATGAAAACTCTACTCACCCTCAGCGCACTGGCCATTCTGATGACCGGCTGCACTCAAGAAACTTCGATGACGGAAGACACTCAGGTCTTGGAGCAATACGGCCTAGAGTTGGACATAGATGGGTCAACGGACACGGACACGGAGACGGAGACGGAGACGGAGACGGAGACGGAGACGGACGTGAATACAGAAAGCGATGTGGAAAATCCTGAAGAAGAAGTGGTTACGTCCGAAGGGCCAACCGGTGAATTACCCGCTGACCTTATACCTTCCCGATGAGCCAATACGACGAAGCAGCTCTTGAGCTCCACCGCCACAATAAGGGCAAATTAGCCGTGATCGGCAAAGTGCCCGTGAATAACCGTGAGGATTTGAGCAAAGCGTACACACCGGGAGTCGGCGCCGTTTCGATGGCGATTGCGCGCGACCCTGCCCTGATGTACGAGCTCACGCCCAAGGGAAACAGCGTGGCCGTGGTTAGCGATGGAAGCGCCGTTTTGGGTCTGGGAAACATTGGCCCCGAAGGTGCGTATCCTGTGATGGAAGGCAAGGCGCTGCTCTTTAAAGCCTTTGGCGATGTGGACGCCTACCCTATTGTGCTGAATACGCAAAATGTGGATGAAATTGTGGAGATTGTGTGCGCGATTTCGGTTGGATTTGGCGGAATCAATTTGGAAGACATTGCGGCGCCCCGCTGTTTTGAAGTGGAGGCGCGACTGAAGGAGCGCCTGAAAATCCCTGTATTCCACGATGATCAGCATGGAACCGCGATTGTGGTTTTGGCCGGGCTCATCAATGCGCTGAAAGTAACGGGGCGTGATAAGAGCTGCAAAATTGTGGTGAATGGAGCGGGCGCGGCTGGAATTGCGGTGAGTGAGCTGCTTATTGCGTACGGCTTCACTGGCTTGGTTGTGTTGGACTCTGTTGGTGCCATTTATGAAGGCCGCGCGGAAA
>CAYHHJ010000130.1:0-3359 GCA_964356405.1 uncultured Candidatus Peribacteria bacterium
TCCAAAATAGTGGTGAAATTTTCCAAGGAATGTTCCACTTCTTGCTCATAATGCGTCGCCAATTTTTCTGAGATCTTACCCAATTGTCCACTGCCCTCTCCCACAGAAACCATGGCCACCACCGTTTCGGGGAATAAAAAGGGCGCTTTCGCCAAATTATCTGCAATTTTCTCCCCCCTCTCAATACCCATTCGCAGTTGCACAAAAAAATCCTTGTACAAGGTATTGCTCACGCTGCCACCCGCAATACGAACGGCTTCATGAATCGGCACACCCGCTTCCACCAGCAAACTGAGCAGCTGAATAAACTTAGCCACATTGAGTTTACGAATGGTGTCTCCAACAAAGGAAAAAGACAGCGCCCAAATATCTATGCGGCGACGTCCATTTTCCGTACCGCTGTAAAAGCTGCCCAACAAAATCACAAAAACAATCAGCACCACAAAGAGCCACATGAAGTTAATAAAGAACGTTCCTCCCTTTAAAACAATCTGGGTTAAAAGCGGAAGATCAAATTCGGCCTGCGTAAAGAATTTTTCGATCTGTGGAATCACCACCGTCACCACAATCGCTCCTGAAACCATCAGTGCAATCAAAACGGTGATTGGGTAAATCATCGCCCCGCGCACCTTTAGAAACAAAGCGTGCGTACGTTCGGTTTGCGCCGCGAGCTTGAACAAAAGCAGCGCCAAATTCCCGATACTCTCTCCACTGCGCACAATCCCCACTTCGGAGTCCTTAAAAACATCCGGAAATTTTTGCATCGACACACTCATCACCTTTCCCCGTTCCACATCATAAGCCAGCGTATTTATAATTCGTGCAAAGCGCGGATTTTCCGTTTTTTTTGAAAGTACTTTCAGCGCCTTCATAATAGGAATTCCCGCGTCCACCATCACTGCGAGCAAATGGAAAAAATACGATTTTTCCTTAATGCTAACCTTTTTGCGATCGATAAAAAAATCCCGCATCCGCACAGAAAAGGGCTGACCCACACTGCTGTACACTCCATAAACAACCGAAGTTTCCTTCTCGGACGGTTTTTGCATTAGCTTAGAAGGAAGCTCCATGATTTTTTATTGGTAATAGACCTCAATGCTCACATTAAACGCCACTGCTGAACTGCTGGTCCTTTGAAAGCTCATATTGCTTACCCGCATCAAACGATCCGCGCTTTCAATTGCCTGCAAAAAGGAAACTAAATCATCGTACGTTCCCGTGAAATTAGCTGAAATATTTATGGTCTTCCCGTACTCAGGGCTCACCGTGTCAGAAAAACTCACCGCATTGAGCGTGAATCCAATTTCATCCGTAATAGTAGAAAGCTCAAGGAGCAAGGCGTCTTGATCGTAACCCACGGGCACCGCCGCTTTTAAGCTATCACGAGTCGTTTCGCTGGTCGCCACTTCTTCAGAAAGCGAATTCAAGGCTTCGTAGTTGGTTTCCAAAGTCGCGAGCTCCCCACTTAGCGCAGTTTCCGTCACTTGCAGCGCAGCAATAGTGTCGCGCATCGGCAGAACAAAAATCACACTGCCCAAAATAATGAGGAAGAGCAGAACAATCGAAACGAGCTGGGAAAAAGAGTTATTTTTCACTGAGGAAGGTAATCGAGCTTAAGAGTAAAGGTCACCACGGGCTGACCGTCTGCTGTAGTTCCTGCTGTTACGGAAGGCACAAACACATTCGCGAAGTCCGAAGATTTTTGAAGGCTGGCGATAATGTCCGCCACACTTCCAAATCCATCCCCGAGGCCGCTCAGCTGAATACCTCCATCTTCACTAATGCTATAAGAAGTTAAAAACACCGCCACCGGAGTAAGATCCTGCACACTTCGCACCACCTTAGACCACTCCACGGAATTCGTTTCCAAAAGATCTTTCAAATTCTGTGCCACAAACAATTCTTCAATTTCCTCGGCACGAAGTTCATCAATTTTTGCCTGCACATCCACTTTTTGCGTTTCCAAAGTTTCGATTTTTCCACTCACGCTGCTGCGCTGAAACACCAAAAACAAAGTGTAGAGAACACCAATCACGAAGAAAAAAACGACGAGCGTCGGTAACAGTCTTCCCCGGGGGGCTTCGTAAGGAGTATCCATTTGAGTATACAGACACGGCGTGTGTCCGTTAGTGTTAAGGTCGCATGAATTTTACTGTTATCAACGAAGGTTTTCAATGCAGAAACTGCAATGCTCAAGTAGCCCCTCACAAAGGGAGTTGCCGAAACCATTGCACCGAGTGTCTGTATTCCCTGCATCTGGATGCCGAGTTCCCGGGCGACCGTGCCTCCACGTGCCATGGCTTAATGAAGCCAATTGGCATAACGCAGACGGGCAAAAAAGGATGGATTGTCTTGCACGAATGTACGAAATGTGGCGTAACTATTCGCAATAAAATGGCAGATGATGATAACATGGTTCTCGCTGCTCACATCAGTTCGAATCCTACCTAGCCACGCCGCGTCATGAAACTCAAGCTAGAACTCAAGGCTGTTCCCAAAGAATCCACGGTTATTGTGGGAGTTTCAGGTGGCCGCGATTCCATGGCACTGGTCCACGCGCTCATCCACCAACGTCCCGATTTAAAAATCATCACCGCGCACATCAACCACGGCCTCCGCGACTCCGCAGACGACGACTCACTTTTCACGCGCGGCATGATGCAGCGCTGGGAACTTGAGTGTGAATTTTTCAAACCTCGCCCACCCGAAGGGGGTAACGTAGAAGAATGGGGCCGCGAAAAACGCTACGATTTTTTTGAAAAACTATTAAAGAAACACGACGCCGATTTTATTTTCACCGCACATCACCAAGACGACGATTTTGAAACCATGCTCTTGCACGTGCTACGCGGCACTCGCGTAAAAGGCCTAGCCGGCATGGCCCCCATGCGTGGCAAACTCATCCGCCCGCTGCTCTACACTTCCGGCATCGACATCTCCGCTTATATAGAAGCGCACCAAATACCTTTCCGCAACGACCCCACCAATGAGGATGATCGCTACATGCGCAACTTCCTCCGCCACAAAATCGTGCCCGTGCTCAACCACGTCTACCCCGGCCTCGCCGAACGCTGGCAGGCACAAAAAGGCTACTGGAACGAGCTCCAAATCATGCTCGAAGGCGATGCCCTCAAGTTCATGGAAGAAAATCTCGACCCAAAAGACGGCCTGCACCGCGCCACTTTCAACAAGTTGCCCTACCCGCTCCGTGCCACCGTACTGGAACTCTGGTATTTAGAATCCACCGGCAAACGCATTCCCGACAACGCCACCCTCGATCGCTGGGACGACGCCATCCGCACCCTCGAGCCCCGCAAAAAAACCGAATGGAGCGCCGAAACCAAGAAGGCGAAGTTCCT
>CAYHHJ010000131.1:0-3300 GCA_964356405.1 uncultured Candidatus Peribacteria bacterium
ATTTTTGGAACGGTAGTCATGTTGGCTGGAATTCCCCTCGGGATCTATTTGCTCGTGAAAAAAGATTCCAACTCCGTCCTTGCGACCACGCAAAAAATGGATAAGCGGTCCGGGCTGGGTGCACAATCCATTGTTCCTGATGAAATTAAACACTGGAACTGGGGTGCCGCCGGGCTCACCTGGATTTGGGGTTCGTACTACAGCGTGTGGATCTCCTTCCTTATGTGGATCTCCCCCATCAGTTTATTTTGGTGGATTGTACTTGGCATTTACGGCAACGAGTGGGCGTGGCGAAATCATGCGTGGGCCAGTGTTGCCGAGTTTCAAGCCACCCAAGACAAATGGAAACCCTGGGGAATTCTTTTTGTGGTGGTTCGTGTTCTCTTCTTTGGGCTCTTCCTGCTGATAATGCTCGCAACCATAGGAGGCATGATCTATTCGACACTGTGAATACTTAATCGCCTTCGTACTCGTCCACGCGGTGAGTACTACCGCTGGAAATAAAGCTTTCGGCTGAAAGTATTTCTCTCATGTGGGGCAGACTGAATTTCATGGCGACTACTTTTATGGGGCTGGCTTCTTCCCAGCCGATCCTTTTTTTACGAATATTTGGAAGTTCTAAGAAGACTCTCTGACAAGCTAGCGCCAGCTCTCCGGTGAATCCTGGATCTTTGGCTACGGGATACCAAGGTTTGTTCGGACGGAATCCTTTTTCCACACTCGCTCTCTCCCCTTTTATATGCTCATTGGTTATCGCCGAAAGCGCCTGTGAGTCGAGCAAAAAATCCATCCCCGCCAAAAGAAGTGGAGCGCGGTCTCCGGGATGAAATATCCAGGTTCCCTCCGCTCTCCCACCTGGAGGCGTGAGCATAAAGCGAACTTCACCGTCTCCGTGAACCAGCGTGGTTACTTTTTGATCAGTCTCATTGTGAATTTTGTCTCCGGATGGTTTTTCAGAAAGAAGGGAGCCTTCAATGAAAGATCCCTTAAAAAGGGCGTTTCGTATATCCCTATCCATATCTCTCACCAACATCTTAAAATCTGCTTCGCTTAAGGGTCGATCGAACTGAGCTCCAAAGCCGTCCTCCGCTGGGTTTACTCCTAATCTCATGACCCACTCGTTTTAAAAGGGTTTTACTATACGTCTTTTTCTGTTTCCGTCCAGGCTAATGCCCAGCGTGAAGGCCCGTTTTCTGCTATAATGAGGAGAAAGCTAAATAAAACAAAAACAAAATGGTACTCAAAAGGCTCTTTGCGCTCGTGTTTGCTTCCCTGTTTATGGCTCTGCAAACCTTGCCTAGCGTAGTGGCGTTGGCTGAAGAAACAGAGGTTCCCCCACCCCCTGAAGAAGCGGATGAATACTATTTGCAAACCTTTATTATTACCGCGTATTACTCCCCTTTGCTCGGGCAGGAGAACTATGTGACCGGTTCCTACGAAGCGGATATTCGTTTGAATGGAAATGGAACCAACGGAGCCGACGGAACACCGGTTTTTCCGGGTATGATCGCCGCGCCTAAGAGCTACGCCTTTGGAATGAAACTCTATATCCCTGGTGTAGGACTCACGTCTATTCACGACCGAGGAGGAGCGATTGTACAAACGGGAGAACGCGGAAACGCTTATGACCGCCTCGATGTGTGGATGGGAGCCGGAGACGACGGTCTTCGCCGTGCCCTTGGATGGGGAAAGCGAACGGTGGAAGTGCGTGTGTATGGAATCAAACCTGAAATTGAAGAGGCTGTGTACTTTGACCAATACCTGACCGTAGAGAACATTTACACTCAAACTTTCCTCGACCCGCTCACCTTCCCTGATGATATTTACTACGGAAGCAGTGGAGATGAGATTTTAAAAATGCAGCAATACTTAGTGGAATGGGGTTATCTCACCGAAGCCAATGGCTTCTATGGAGCCGACACCGCCCAGGCCTTGTATGAACTGCAAAGCGACTACGAGATCATTTCTGACCCCGATGAACTCGGCGCAGGACACTTTGGACCTGCTACCCGACGCACTTTTGAAGACTTGATCGACGGAGGCGTGACGGAAGAAATGAGCAAACTCCAACAAGGACAGACTCTGATGACCAAATACCCTAAACTCTTTGAAGAAAAGCAGAGCTACGGGATTTCTCTAGGACTCGGTGAGAGTGGAGAAACCGTAACCATGCTCCAAAAAGACCTCCAAACCCTCGGCTTCCTCCGTATTGAACCCACCGGATTCTTTGGAGAAAGCACCCAGCACGCCTTGTTCAAATTCCAACAGGCTCAAGGTATTGTGGCTGACGAAACCGATTCGGGAGCCGGATACCTTGGCCCTCAGACTCGCAGCGAGCTCAACGCTATTTTGGGAACTCGTTACGAAACCAAGAGCCTCATGGCCTTCCAACGTGAAGAACTTGAAGCAGGCCGCTTAGCGTTGATGTTGCCGGATCAAATCTTAGCGAGTCTTCCTAAAAAGGATTAGGAGTCAAGATTTCCTTCCCCTGTTCATTCTATTTGTGGATTTCTTCAACGGGAGCGAAAGAACTCGGATCATGATCCTCGTCCTTTCTTCCTGTTAGTTTATGTTTCAAAAATCCACGAATAGAAACACGGAAAGGAATGAAAATTCCTAAACTGAGGAAGACTGCTTGGTGAGACTCAGCATAAAGGCTCCCGCTGAGTCGAGGTAAGACAGTCTTCCTACGTCTGTTTAGGAATTTTTAATCTACCGCTTCAAAAGAAATAGTTCGTTCATCCCCGCCGGCGTGTTTTATATAAATGCGTAGGTGGGGTTTTTGAATGTAGGGCTCCACTTTTTCCGGCCATTCAATAACGAGGCGTTTGTCTTCGGCCAGGTGCTCTTCCAATTGCTCCAAAGTGAGGTCATCCATTTGCTCAATACGGTAGAGGTCGTAGTGCGTGAAAGGACCGTACTCGGAAACCAGTGTGTAAGTGGGGCTTTTAACCTGATCCCAGTCCATTCCCAGGCTTTCGCCGAGACCTTTTACAAAGGTGGTTTTACCAGCACCCAAGTCGCCGTAGAGCAGCCAGATTCGATGATCTGGATAGGTGGCGTAAAGATCTTTGGCCAGGGTTATGGTTTCTTCTGCGTTTTTGGTGGTCTTAGGCATTGAGAAATTGTTCAAAATCTGTTACAATTAGGAGATTAAAACAAAACCAAAACAAAAGAAACATGAAGAAACTAAAACTTTATCTTCAAAACACTAATGTTCGCGAGTGGATTTCGCTCATGGCCCTCTTGGCGGTTTCGGTTTTCAGTGTTGATTACCGCTACGAGACGCACGTGCTTTTC
>CAYHHJ010000132.1:0-1534 GCA_964356405.1 uncultured Candidatus Peribacteria bacterium
TAGAGGGTAAACCTGAAGAGAATACGGCTGAAGATATTCAAGGAAGAGATGATTTTGAGGCTAAGCTTATGCAAGTTCGTCCTCAAGATTGGGAGAAGTTCTGGACGGCTGACGGAAGCATTGATCGTGATTATTTGAGAGATAACCTTACGACTAAGGAAAAATTCAGCATGCTGGCTTCGCACATTTTGGGAGATCAGATTTTCTCGATGTTATTTAGTGGCACAAAAGACGGTGTGAAACCCATGAGTATGGCTGAAGCGACTGATTTCTTTGATAAAGATCCCGATAAAAGGGCTCGTAAAGTGGGCCGAAACTTGGTTTGGGATCAAAATAGTGCTTTTTCAGGGCTTCAAACCCTGTTTAGCTTAGCGGATTTGGTGAAATCAAAATCAGAAACGGGGCAGGAAGCTTTTCCGCTCGTTCCAGGTACCTTTTGGTTTGTTACCATGGCGCCTACGGAAGGCGGTCCTAAACTTAGACCTACACTGTATGCAGCTATGAAGAAGGCTTGCGATCAGGTTGGGGTAGAGCTGACTTTCTTGAGACCGGGTGAAATACCTATCCATGCTCCAGATATGAGTAAGAAGGAGATCCAACTTTCGTTTTTGAATCAAACCCTTCCTACGACTCCGGAGGGAATCATAGATCTTAAACTTTTGGATTGGTATGTGGAATGTTACAAATTGGCACCTTGTATGATCATGCAGGGAGGGCCTTTGCTGGCGGCTATTATGAAGCGAACAGGGGAACTCCACCCAGATACAGGTAAACCTTTGACGACGAAGGAGGCTTTAGACGCAAATCACGCAAACGTGCCTTCAGCCAGTGCGGCGGTCACGACTTTGCTCGATTCAGTTGTTAAAAAAGATGACTCTGCTCCGGCTGCAGCGCCTGCTGCACCTGTGGAAGTGCCAAAACCTAAATCAGATTTGCCAAAAACACCCGATGGGAAAGTGGATAAGGCTAAACTTGAGGAATATAGGACGGCGTTAAAAGAAGGTGCGACATGGCTTACTTCTTATCAGAAAGCTGGAGTTTTCGTGGTCCAAGGTTCACCAGTTGAACAAGCTTTGATTGCCGCTGGAGTTGCTGAAACGGATCTGAATTATGATCTTGTGAAGGCAGAACTCGAAACACTAGCTAGCCCTTCTTCCGCCTCATCAGATGCGGAGCCAGATCAGTCCTTTCCGGAAGATCCTGACGCAGATGAGCCAGGTGAATCTCAACAATAAACCCCTTTTATGGACATCAATCTTTATCTCAAGCAAGTCACCGACAGCCATTCGCCGGATCTCCACCTCAAAGTGGGACGCGTGCCGCTGGTGCGACTCGCCAATGGAGATATTTATGAAATGCAGGATGCCGAGCCTATGACGGTGAACACTATTGACGAGGTAATCGCTCAAGTTTTGATTCCTGAAAAGTTGGTTTTGTTTAAGCAAAAACAAGAAATCGATACCTCGTATGCCGTGATGGGAACGGGACGCTTTCGTGTGAATGCCTTTATGGATTCCGATGGGCCTGGAGTTGC
>CAYHHJ010000132.1:1634-3282 GCA_964356405.1 uncultured Candidatus Peribacteria bacterium
ATGACTCAGCGTGAAGTGGGTACGCACACGCAATCTTTTCCGATGGCGATTCGCGCGGCGCTTCGTGAAGACCCGGATGTGATCCTGGTTGGAGAAATGCGTGATCTCGATACCATTTCGGCGGCGATTACGCTTGCAGAAACGGGACACTTGGTGCTGGCGACCTTGCACACGCAAGACGCCGCCCAGAGTATCGACCGTATCATTGATATTTTTCCTCCACATCAACAATCTCAGGTTCGCACGCAGCTTTCGACTACACTGCTCGGGGTGGTGGCGCAACGCCTCATTCCTCGTGCCGATGGGACCGGACGTGTGCTCGCTTTGGAAGTGCTGGTGCGTAACGACGCGATCACCAACTGTATTAAAGAAGGAAATACGCATCAGATCTATTCTATGATGCAGATTGGAAAGGAAGATGGCATGATCACGCTGGATGCTTCCCTCGCCGAACTTTACAAAGAAGGACTCATCTCCGAACGAGATATGCTCCTCCGTGCCCACGACCCTGAACTTATCGCTAACCTTATGCAATCATGAGCTCACTATTCATAAATTTGACCGATCCTGTTATCTACCAAAGTTTTGGAGGTGATGATTATTGGGTCAAGGAAACGTATACAGCTGGTTCTGCGGTGCTAAAAGAAGGAGAGGATTCACAGGATTTTTACTATATCTTTTCTGGTTTAATGAAAATCACCAAATCCTTGAAAGATAAGGAACAGACAGGAAAGCTCCTCGCTACGCTTGGAGTAGGAGACTTCTTTGGAGAAGGAGCTTTGCTCTCGGATAAAATGCGCGGGGCAACGGTGGAAGCTCTTCAAGACACGGTGCTCTTAAAATTGTCGCTTCCAAAATTTGAACAGTTGGTTATTAAGGATGCGCAAGCGGCGGTTGGAATTATTTTGGGAATTGTGAAAGTGATGAACGGACGTCTACAAACCATGAATGAACGCTTGGTTATGCTCGAACACGTGAGTGCGCTGACGCGAAAAATGCAAGGAGATACGTCGATGGTGATGCCTTCTATTTTGAAAGAAGTGGAAATGGTTTTACATCATACTACGGTGGTTTTATTCAAAGCTACCGGAGAAGTGAAATACGCGACTTCAACTCTCACGCCAGAACAAATGGTTGCGGCTAGTGCGGCGCTCAGCAAGGTGCTTACCGCCTACAGTCAGCCCAATGCCGAGCTCAGCTTCATAGAAGGTGAAGAGCTTTATGTGGCGGTGCGAAGCCTGCAAGGAGAACTCAAAGGAGTGCTCGCGGTGCCCATTTGCGAACGCTGCCAAGAAGAGGACATGCATTTACTTCTCACTGTTGCGGAACAAATTGGGAATTTAGTCGAGTAGATCCGGTTAGACCGGGTTGTTTTACGTGGTGTTTTTTTGTAAAATCTCTCTATGCTCCGCGCCTTTATACGTTTTTTACTTGCCACTTCATTCAGTTTGCTTTTTGTGATGAGTGCGTCGGCAGCGGTGGTGACCTGGGACGGAGGGGGAGGCGCCGATACGAACTGGGGGACTTGTGCTAACTGGAATCCGTCAAACACTTGTCCGACCTCCTCCGACGTCGCGACTTTTGATGCCACTTCAACAAATAACGTTACGATCGCCACTTCGCTTACCGGTGCGACCGCTCCAAGAGG
>CAYHHJ010000133.1:0-3267 GCA_964356405.1 uncultured Candidatus Peribacteria bacterium
CATTTGTTGAGGCATTGGTGCCTGCATAGGTTGAGGCTCAGGCGCAGGTGCTGGCGCAGGCGTTGCCTGTTGAGCCGCTTGTTGAGCTTGTTTCTTCTTAAAGTCTTCCATAGCGCCTTGAAGCACTCCGATGAAAGATTCAGCGGTTCGTTGATTCATGTTGATACGACTCACCACTTCAATGATTGGAGCAGGAGTGTTTGGCAGTAAATAACCGAAATCGAGAACCACTTCATTGGAGTTCACGTTTACGGACACTGCGTTTGAATAGCATCCTTTTTGTACATCGTCAGGCACTTTTACCTGAAGTTGTTGCTGGGCTGCTTGACCAGCATTTTGGTTTTGGTTTGCGTCTGCCATGGGCGTAGAGAGGTTAGAAATTATTTTTTAGTACTAACAGTATATCACAAAATCTTGGCAAGGTCACGCGCTTGCAAAAACTTTTTTAACGAGCACAATAAGGTTAGCTATATCCTAACCACGCCCCCTATGTGCTGTTCAAACAATAAAGATCACCAATTATGGCTTGGTCTTGTCCTTTTTGTGATTGGTGCCGTTCTGCTTTTAACTCGTTTCGATCTCGTTCCTGCTGAAACTTGGGATTACCTCTGGCCAAGCATCCTCGTCGTTACTGGACTTAAATGGATGATCAGCCGCAATTCTGACTCATGTGAAATGGAAGATTCCTGCATGTGTGGAGGAAAGAGCTGCGACGGTTCTTGCGAACTGCCTATGCCCGCTCCAAAAAAAGCTGCATCCAAGAAAAAAAGCCGTAAGTAATTTGACGCGCCCGCGTCTTACCTAGCGACTCCTAACCCCACCTAATGAAAAAGTTTCTTACTTTATTTGCGCTTGTTTTGCTAGCTGCCTGCCAGAGTCCATTGAGACCTGAAACACCGGTTGTTCCAAACACACCTCCCACTCAGGCAGATGAGGATAATGACGAGGATGAAGCCCCTGCGTACGTTGCCACCTCTATAGACTTCGCTTTAGTAGCGATGGGCGACGGCACCATGGTAACCGGCCCACAATTCATCGGCTGCGGAGATCAAATTCAAATGGTTGAATCTAGCTACGTAGATGCAGGCGCGACCACTGAAACGGTGATCCAAGCCGCGCTTGAAGCCCTCTTCCAAATAGAAGGTTCCAGCTATGGCGAAAGCGGCCTCTACAATGCCCTCTATCAATCCGACCTCAACGTAGAAAGCGTTTCTGTTTCCGATGATGAAAGCAGCGTTATCGTAGCACTTACCGGAAGCATCGCCTCAGGCGGAACCTGTGACGATCCTCGCATCGAAGCTCAAATCCGTGAAACCATCAAAGCCCATTCTCCCGAAGATTCAGAGATCACTGTCCTAATTGACGGCGAAGACCTCAACGAGTACTTTGACATGAGTGGCTTATAAGACTCCCATCGACGTTCTGTACGAAGACGACTACCTGCTCGCGGTAAATAAGCCTGCAGGAGTTGTTTCCGTTCCAGCGCCCCATGTTCCTGAGTACAAAACACTCCAGGGACATTTGCGCGAATGGGCCTTCCGTGAGAAAAAAGACTACAAACCCTACCTGCTGAACCGTCTCGACCAAGACAGCTCCGGCGTCATCCTTATAGGAAAGCATCCACGTGACCGCGAAGCCCTGGAAGGAATTTTTCAGCACGCCATGACGTCCAAAATCTACTTGGCACAGGTTAAATGGGTGCCAAAACAAGCCGAGGGTGTTATCACCTTTCCCTTGGAAGCCCGCACCTCACCAAAAAAAGTCCCCGCCGTGACGCATTACAAAATCCTTAAAAAGATCGGCAACTCTTCCCTACTCGAAGTGCGCATCGAAACCGGCCGCAAACACCAAATCCGCAAACACCTCGCCATGATCGGCCACCCTCTCATCCTAGACCGCGAATACGGCGACAAAACCTTCAACAACGCCTGGCAAAAACTCAAAAAAGGCAAAGGCAAATTCTACCTCCACTCCTGGAAAACCAAGTTCCTCCACCCTTTCTTACGAGAGGAGATAGAGGTTACAGCCGAACCGCCAGTGCTTTAGACTACCCAGGCTTGTAGTTTTTCCACAAAGCGCTTAGCAATTTCCAAACGATGCCGCACCTCAGCGCTTTCTTTTTCGAGCAGCTCTAGCAAACAGATGGGGTCATGCGGAATGTATTTACGTCCGAGCGGAGTTTGCTCATAGGCAACCATTCCGCGCTCAGTAAGCGATTCGAGCACCGAATAAAGTGACACGCGCTTAATCTGGAGTCGCTTGGCGAGCGAGCTGGCCGGCGAGGGCCCGTTTCTGAGTAAAAGCAAATACAAAAGTGCTTCTTTCTCGGAAAGTCCGAGTTCAGTAAGGTTTACATTAAACATGGCAGTGAGAAATGTGACTCAAGCATAGAGTTGTCGCAGCAATTGTAAAGCATTTACTGTCGTCAGCATTGGATGACAGTTTGGCCTCACGGGGGTGTTGTAATCCGCTCAACAACGCGATTTTGATCGAGAAGCCGCTAGCCGCCCTTTTCCTTTTTTTGCGTGTCATTCTACGATGTAAGTCCTCACCCCCAAGCCCATGCACATACTCATCGTCACGCCGCATTTGATGCAAGGCTCCACCCTCAGCTTCGCCCTCAAACGTCACAACTTCACCACGCTCATCGTGTCGCCACTCAGCCTTTCCTACTCCGATTACATTGAGGCCGACGCCTTTGTTTTTCCCCACGCCCTCATCAAAGAACAGTGGGATCTCTTGCGAGATTTCCTTAAAACCGTTTCCGCCGGCGTGCCACTTGTTTTTTTCCACCGCAGCGAACGCCGCACCGTTATGGAAGAACCTTTCGAACACCTACTCAAACAATCCATTTTCCTCGACCCCACCATTCCGCTCTCACAGGTTCCCTTTTTCATCCGCGAAATCGTTCAAAAATGCTCCCCGCAGCGTGACGTCAAAATCGGTCAGCTCACCCTAGACCGCTCCACCCGCAAAGTCTGCTACGGCGACCAAAGCGTCGAACTCTCCCGCAAAGAATTTTATTTGCTCGAACTCTTCCTACTAAACAGCGGCCGCATCATCAGCCGCGACTACATCATCGACTACGTCTGGGACAAACGCGATTACGTCGCCCAAAACACCATCGACGTCTACATCTCCCGCCTCCGCAAAAAACTCACCCCCATTACGCCCCGCCCCCTCATCCGCACCATTCCTTGCCTCGGGTACCAGTTGGATCTATGATGTCGGCTATGGCTGACAAAAAAGACCTACTTAAGACACTCC
>CAYHHJ010000134.1:0-3248 GCA_964356405.1 uncultured Candidatus Peribacteria bacterium
AACCGGAACCATCGGTCTCCTTATGGACTGCGACACCACCGGTGTGGAACCTGAATTCTCGATCATGAAATGGAAAAAACTCGCTGGAGGAGGACATTTCAAGATCATCAACAAATCCATCCCCAACATCTTGGGCCGCCTTGGCTACACAGAAGCCCAAATCAAGGAAATTGTGGAATACGTAATGGGTAACGATAAACAAGAAGCGGCTGAAACCCTCGAAGGCGCTCCTGGACTCAAAGAAGAACACTTCGCCATCTTCGACTGCGCGAATAAGTGTGGAAAAGGAACTCGTTACATCGCACCGCTCGGCCACGTTAAGATGATGGCGGCCGTACAACCTTTCCTTTCCGGAGCTATTTCTAAAACGGTGAATATCCCTAACGAAGCCACCGTAGAAGAAATCGAAAGCATCTACCTTCAATCTTGGAAACTCGGCCTCAAAGCCATTGCTCTATACCGTGACGGAAGCAAACACTCTCAACCTCTCTCCAGCAAAAAGGATAAAGTCGCTGCCGTGGAAGCCGCAGTGCTGCCCGAAGGAACCGTGCTCCGTGGATCCAAAGTTTCTCTGCCCACCAAACGTCACGGAATCACCGTAGAAGCCGCTGTGGCCGGACAAAAAATGTACCTCCGTACGGGTGAATACGAAGATGGCCAACTCGGCGAAGTCTTCATCGACACCTTTAAAGAAGGAGCGTCTTACCGAAGCCTCCTCAACTGTTTCGCGGTGGCCGTTTCCATTGGTCTCCAATACGGAGTTCCCCTGGAAAAATATGTGGATTCCTTCACCTTCACTCGCTTCGACCCAAGTGGATTCACCACTCACCCAAATATCCGAACCTGTACTTCTATTGTAGACTTTATCTTCCGAGTGCTCGGCATGGAATACCTCGGCCGCACCGACTTTGTGCACGTAGAACCCAAGACGACTCAGTTCATGGAAAACACGCTCAAAGGAAAGTTCACCGAAGCCATTAAGATGGAAGCCGACGGAACCGACGAAGAAAGCGACGACACCGGCGACAGCGCCTCTGCACAAACAGCTCCAGCTCCCACCGGAACGCACGACGCCCTCAGCGCCGGACTCAAAAGCATGATGGGCGACGCTCCCCTCTGCGGAACCTGCGGCCACGTGACCGTGCGCAACGCCACCTGCTACAAGTGTCTGAACTGCGGAAACAGCATGGGCTGCTCTTGATCCTCCGCCCTTAATTTCAATCTTTCAAAGAGGCCCTTCACTCCACGTTAGGGTCTCTTTTATTAGCTTCTCTTGACTCTGAACCTCAAGTCTCCTACAATCGCTTGGCTCATCAATCTTATGGTAAACAAACACAGCTTAAAACACGGAATGACAACGGCCAACTCGACTCGGCCGAAGTCAAAGCTATCTAAGCGCAAGAATAAGGCGAACGCACGCCCTCGTGCGGAAGCTCGTCAGAACGCTATGCGAGCAGCCCTGGCAAAGGGCAATTAATCACGCCCCCCATTTATGGGTCTCTTTTCGGTTTTTAAACGAAAACGCCGCACCAGCCAAGCGAGCTTTACCAGCTACAAGAGCTCGCGGCTTTCGAGCAGAAAGCCATTTGTACCCAAAATACGCGCCATTGCAGCTACCGACCGAATTTCCCGCCGACGCGGTGAAAAAACCGGGCGTTTTTTAAGGTATTTCAAAATTCTCCTGGGTTTGGCGGCTGTACTCGGCCTCATGTACCTCATTTTCCTCACGTCCGCCCTAGAGATTCAAAACATCGAGGTGAAGGGCGAATCCGACACCTCCCAGGAGCAAACCGCCATTAAAGAGGAGCTCCAACAGTATTTAGGCGGCAATCTGCTGCTCTTTGACGTCACCGGCCAAGAAAATGCACTGCTCGCTAAATATGCCTACCTAAAAACGCTTGATATCGACCGCAATTTTTTCCACACCATTTCCGTGACCGTGGAAACCTACCCACCCGTGGCCAATGTACGTATCGAATTTGAAAATGGCACCAGCCAATATTATATCATCAACGAGCATGGCTTTATTGCCAGCATCGGCACCAATCTGGAAAACCTGCCCATGATTGTGATGGACGTGACCGGAACCGATATGGATATTCCCATGGACGACCAAACCACCGAGGCCCCCATCGTGGAAGCACCAGCAGAAGACCCTGCTACAACCGAAGAAACTCCAGTTGTAGATGAAACCATCGTTGAGGAGGCGCCGGACACCATGCCCGACGAGATCAATGAAGAGCTCATCCCTCAAGATGCGCTCAAAACCCTGCTGGAAACCGCGGACAGTTTTGAGGGTAAATTCGATATGGAAGTCCTGGAAATCGAATACCTCAAACGTGCTCGTGAAATGCATCTGTTCACCGAGCGATATTTTTCCGTGTGGATCGACCTCACGCAGGACGTTCCACTGCAGCTGGCAAAACTCAAAAAATCGATAGGCGAAATCGACATTTATGGCGCACCGCTCGAGTATATTGACCTAAGAATTTCTGGACAGAACGGCGAAAAAGTAATATACAAATTGGGTACACCTGAGTGAATAATAAACACACAAACCATGTCCGACACCGAACAAATATCCAAAATTCTACGCATGATCGAAGCGGCGGAGTCTTCGCTGAAGATCGCACGCGATCTGTTATCTGAAGTTTCTCCCGGCTCCGTGAGCGCTCATGCGCCAATGAAAGCCGACGACGCCAAAGCCTACGAGCAAGGTGAAACGCAAGTCGTCGAAGGCACCTTCGATGGCCAGAATATGATCGGACCCAACGAAAAGATCTTCCCCGTGCCAGCCAACTACGCCAGCAAATCCAAATTGGTGGAAGGCGACCGACTAAAACTCACCATCATGTCCAACGGAAGCTTTGTGTATAAGCAAATCTCGCCTATCGAACGTGAGTTCGTAAAAGGAGCCTTGCTCAAAGAAGACGGCCAATTCAAAGTTATTGCCAACGGAAAATCTTACCGCGTCCTCCTGGCCTCTGTGACCTATTACAAAGGCAATATGGGCGACGAAGTAACCCTCATCATTCCCAAGGACCGCGAGTCCATGTGGGGAACCATTGAAGCGGTTATTCCCCAGGTTGGCGGAGCAGCGTATAATCAGGAAGAATCTTTCTAACAACGCGACCCATGGATAACGAAATCAGCATCGCGCAGGCCCTCAATCACGTTCAATCGTGGCTGAATGCCGGTGAATTCGACAAAGTTATCCAGGGTTGCCAGGAAATTTTGCAAATTGAACC
>CAYHHJ010000135.1:0-3228 GCA_964356405.1 uncultured Candidatus Peribacteria bacterium
ACCTCTTCGACTGAAGCGCTAGACCCTAAATTGGAGAAAAAGTTAAAAAAATCAGAAGCTACTTTTCGTGAAGAAGGGGCTCGTCAGATAAAACTGGTTCAGGATGCCGGAGGATATTGTGCACTTCCTGTTATTGATACAAGTTCTTCCGATAGCGGGGAATTCCCAGACAACCGTTTGGGCAATAAGCTATTCGACATCCATCAAAAGGCTTATGACGTTGTTCCAGCAGAAGCGCCTATAAGGCTCGATTGGAGTGTCAATTTAGACCGTGCTGACTGTAGCTATGGGGCTGATGAACTCACTTTAGATACTGTAGGAGCTAGTCCAGCGCTTTTGGATACTTATGGACAATGGGTGAATTTATCTGCAGAGCTTCAAGGTGGATTTGACACGCATAAGCTGAAAGATAATCCTAAGTTGGCTGCGCAGCTTCTGGTACAAAGAGGACGCGATTTACTGGCTGAAGTGGACGAGGGTGAGGCAAGCAAACTACAAACAGAGTGGAAAGTAGCGTGTGCGCCTACTGAGTCGGCTGATACGCCGTTGACTTCACTTCAAGAGGAACAATTTCTTGGGTCTTACTTACTTTCTAAAGCTGTTTTACAGGATGAGACTGCCGCTCGATGGACGGTTCCTTATTCTGCAGGTGAAGGGATTCGCACTGACCTTGGTTACAACCGTGACCAATTGTGTGGACAGGTTTACCGATGTGAATCTAAGGGTGCACCCAAGGAATATATGTCGGTTCAATAGACATTTTCTAGAGTTTTGCCTACACTGAGCAAAACCGCCTATGCAGCATCTCCTCAACTCAAAGGATCTCTCGCGCACCGATCTAATCTCACTGATGGATCGGGCTGAGGGGTTTTTGTCGACGGTGGAGGGGCGCACTAAATTGGATTTGGCTCACGGGAAAATTTTGGCAACTCTGTTTTATGAACCTTCTACTCGTACGCGCTTTTCATTTGAAACGGCGATGCTGCGGCTCGGAGGGATGGTGATCTCAAATGCAGACATGGGCAGCACTTCTTCCGCAAAAAAAGGCGAGACTTTGTATGACACCGGGAAAATGGTTTCTACTTTTGCGGACATCATTGCTATGCGACATCCGGATGCGGGGAGCGTGGCGGAGCTGGCGAAAGGTAGCAGTGTGCCGGTGGTGAACGGGGGCGATGGAGCGGGGGATCATCCCACTCAAGGGCTCTTGGATATTTTCACCATCCGAAAATGTTTGGGGCGTTTGGACGATTTTACTATCGCGATGGTGGGGGATTTGAAGAACAGTCGTGTAGTGCATTCGCAATGTGAATACTTGATGCATTTTGAAAAAGTGAAATTCATTTTGGTATCGCCGGATGGGCTTAAATTGCCTGGAGACTTAATGGAAAGATTGAAGGCAAAGTTTGAAGTTCGCGAAACGGAAAGTTTGGAAGAAGGCTTGGCGGAATGTGACGTGCTTTCTGATACACGCATCCAGCAGGAACGTTTTGTGAGTGAGGCGGAATACCTTAAATACAATGGAGTTTATGTGCTGACGCCGGCTCTTATGACCCACGCAAAACCCGACATGATTGTGATCGATCCCTTGCCACGCGTGAACCATATTGATCCGGCCGTGGATAGCGACACGCGCGCTAAATATTTTGAACAAGTGAAGAACGGCGTGGCGGTGCGTATGGCGATTTTGGCTACTCTACTTGGGCTATGATTTCACTAAAAAATGTTACCGTTGTGAGTTCGCAGGGCCGCGAGACACGTGATATTTCTTTTGAAGGACAAGCGGGTGCTGCGGACGAAGTGCTGGATGGAACTGGCAAATTTTTACTCCCTGGTGCGATTGATGCGCATGTTCATTTTCGTGACCCCGGTTCGCCAGAAAAAGAAGATTGGGCGAGTGGAAGTGCCGCGGCTTTGGCCGGTGGCGTGACTATGGTTCTGGATATGCCAAACACCAATCCAGCTACCACTACCGTTGAGGCCTTGGAAGCAAAGCGCGCGGCGGCTGCCGCAAAAAGTCAGGTTCATTTTGGGCTTTTCTTTGGGGCGACGCGCGACAACTTGGACGAAATGCGACGCGTGGAAAATATCTGCGGTATTAAAATTTACATGGGCTCCTCCACCGGAAATTTGCTGCTGGATGACCCGATTGTGTGGGAAGAAGTCTTTAAAATTGCCAAAGAAAAAGACGTGCCGGTGGTGGTGCATGCGGAAACCGAAGCTATGATTCAAGCGGGCAAACGGGACTGTGAATGCGCGCGCGTGGCTACGGAAGCGGCCATAGCTCTGCGCGAAAAAGTAGGCAATCGACTCCATATTGCCCATGTGAGTTGTAAGGCGGAACTAGAACTCATTCGGGCGCACAAATGCCCGGAACTCACCTGTGAAGTGACGCCGCATCATCTTTTGTTTACGGCTGCCGATGTGAAGGATGCGTTTTTGAAAATGAACCCGCCGCTCCGCAGCCAAGCGGATCAGGACGCGCTCTGGGAAGGTATGCGAGACGGCACCATTGATTGCATTGCCACCGATCATGCGCCACATACTAAAGAAGAGAAGCAGCTTTCTTTTGCAGAGGCACCTGCTGGGGTGCCAGGGGTGGAGTTCATGCTACCGCTCATGCTGAACGCCGTGAGTGAAGGAAAGCTCACTTTGGAAAAATTGGTGGCTCTGACCAGTGAAAACCCAGCGCGCATCTTTGGACTCCACGTTATGGGTTGGAGCTTGGTGGACATGAATCTAGAGAAGATTATTCAGATAAGTGACATCCGTTCTAAGTGCGGATGGTCTCCTTATCTAGGACGTACAATAAAAGGGTGGCCTGCCCAGGTTTGGCTTTAATAAGCGCTAATTCAGCCTTTTCAATCTTGACTTGAGGTCTCTTTGCAGTAGAATGGCCACTTGTCTAATTTGTCTAACCCTGTACATATGCAAAGCCTCAGTTCTCTCAAACGCGCAGCTCGTCTCTTTGGACTTGGCGTGTTTATGCTCAACATTCTTATCGTTCCAGTAGGAGCCTCTGAGTTCGATTTGGACGAGGATGGAATGACTAACGATTGGGAAACACTTTACGGCTTGAATCCGGAAGATTCTAGTGACGCTGCTACTGATTTAGATTTGGATGGGCTCAACAACCTTGATGAATATCTCAATGGTAGCAATCCTACGATGACCGATACAGATGGAGATTCCCGTGATGATAATGAAGAAGTTTCAGTGGGAACTAAT
>CAYHHJ010000136.1:0-3189 GCA_964356405.1 uncultured Candidatus Peribacteria bacterium
TAATGCGTCTCTTTGAAGTGGAGTTATGACGTTTTTTTTCTATTTGTATATTTTCATCTAAAACATCCATGCTGGGGTTGTTTTGACTGGGGCGAATATTGATCAAAGAGTTGAACTCCACGTAGACGGGTCCTTCAAAATAAATATTCGCGCCCCATAAGTTTTCTTGCTCAGAGCCCTCTTCCAACAGTAGACTTTCAAGGTCGGCCTGTAGCTCTGCATTTAAAGCTAGTTTATTCTCTTTAATGTCCACTACGATTTTCACCATTTTTTGGAAAAAATGATTGTGCTCAGTCCGAATTTCTTCCAGTTTTGTTTTGTCTTTTAAAATAATCATGCCTCTAAGATACCTTATTTAGCAGCCTTGTTCCAAGCCTCGTTGATTCTAGACATGCCCAGATTATAAGGAGTAGCATGGAAGTACACAAATTTTCACCTTATTTTTATGGCAAAGCAATGCACGATCCCTTCGTTTCAGACGCAATTTAAAGTCACCGTGATTGGGGCCGGAAATGTGGGAGCCACTGCGGCGTACGCGATGCTCATGGATGGAACACCCACGGAATTGGTGCTCATCGATAGAAATAAAGAAAAGGCGGAAGGCTTGGTGCTCGACATGGAACACTCCATGGCGTTTTTTGACTACACTCGCGTGGTGGGGACGGACGATTACGCAGCGGCTCGCAACTCCCATTTGGTGGTGATCACCGCGGGCGCACGCCAACAGCCTGGAGAGACGCGGCTGGATTTGATTGCCAAAAATCGTGCGATTTTAAAAGACATTGCAGGCAAAATTTTAAAGGTGGCGCCTAAGGCGATTTTTGTGATTGTGAGCAATCCTGTGGATGTGCTGACTTATGAATTTTACAAGATGAGCAAACTGCCTTGGGGTCGTGTGTTTGGAACGGGAACCTTGCTGGACACGGCTCGTCTCCGGTTTCATCTTTCGGAACAACTCTGTCTCAATGCTAAAAGCATCGAGGCCTTCATTTTAGGAGAACATGGAGACACTTCCTTTCCTGTTTGGAGCAGCGCCAATGTGGCGGGACGTTCTCTCGCAAAGATGCCTGGATTCACGAAGAGCATGGCGAACACGGCGTACAAAGACACACGAGAAGCCGCGTATCGCATCATTCATGATGTGGGTTACACGTGTTATTCGATTGGCACGGTGATCAAAGAAATCATGGTGCATGTGTTCCAGCATTCTCGTATTGTTTTGCCTTTGTCGATTCCGCTTGAGAAGGGTCATACGTTTGGTGGAATAGAGGGCGTGGCGCTGAGTGTGCCCTGTGTTTTGGACAGCATGGGAGTCACTCAAATGATTGAATTGCCTCTCAACGCAGTGGAGAAGAAACAACTCAAAAAATCGGCGACCACTTTAAAGTCTTACCTTAAGAAATGATGCTTGTGGCCTGGATTTCATTTGCGGTCTTGGCGCTTCTCACGTTGACGTGGTTTATTTTGGTGCGCCGTGACACGGCGGCCTACGTGGAAAGCCAAGTGAAAGTTCTGGGTGCTGAAAATCGTCATTATTTGAAAACGTTGACACAAAAAGTCCTCTTTTTGACCTATGGTTTCGTTTTGCTCTTTATTGTGATTGGGTTTGGACTCACTCTTTTTTCGCTTTCTTAATGGAAAAAATTTTACTCACTGACGAAGAACACTTCCTCTATTTTACGGATGAACATTGGGTCGTGCTTTTTCGACCCGTCGTGCTTTATTTGGTAGGGACTTTGCTTTCTGGATTTTTATTTTGGCTCGGATTGAGTTTCTTTGAACAGTCTCAAACGCTTGGGCTCATTGTTATTTTTGTGGCCTTTTTGAATTCATTAGTGACTCAGCATGGCTTCTTTTTGTATTGGATTTCCTTGAATGTTTCAGGTTGGGCGATCACGACACAGCGCATCATCGACTTCAACTTTCTGCCCTACGTTCGGCACGACATGATGTACATCAGCGTTAAAGATGTGACCGAGATTGAAAAACATCAACGGGGTATCATGAAAAACATGCTTCACTTTGGGGAAGTGGAAATGAATCTGACCTCCAGTCAAAAAAGCATCGTCTTCAAATGGATGCCTTATCCTGGTCGTTTTGTGGATTTGGTTAGCAACTTGCAGAAGAGTGTTCCCCCTACGGAATGAGTGAAACCTTGGGGGCGTATTTTTTCTTCGCTAGAAAGCTTTTTTCGATGACGAGGTAGGTGACGGTGGAAAGAAGAAGGGTCGCCAAAAAAGTGATGAGAAACTGATGGTTCACTAGCTTGTTTTCTTGGCTGAAACTGAGCACGTGCTCAGTGAGGATGTAGTGCCAGATGTAAAAGCTGTAACTGATCGTTCCTAAAAAAGCGAAGACTTTATTCCCGATGATTTTAGAAATGAAGTTGAAGCTGTTGCTGAATCCAAAAATGAGAAAGGCGGCACACAGGCCCACGAAGGAATGCAAAAATACTTGAAGCGACAAAACGTCACGGAATCCCGCTTGATATTCTGCAAAAATGTCCATCGTGAGAATGAGGCCACTTGTGCCTAGAACAATGAGGAGGAGGGCGATGATTTTGATCGCAGTGGAGCTGCGTTTTCGGATGGACTTTGCCATGCCTATTTTTAAAGTGGCAAAAGAAGCCAGCATGCCAAGGGCAAATTGATCCAAGCGCCCGATGAAATTTTCTGTGTAGATGATGCGCTGTGTCGAATCCCATTGGTCGTAATAGTTTGTGATTTCAAATCTGTAAGTCCAGCACAAAAGGATCATAAGAATAAGTCCTAGAGCGATGCGGGTGTCTTTGTGTTTTGTGACCAAAAAAAAGAGCGGAAGAAAAAGATAGAAGATGAGTTCCACCGAAAGGCTCCAGAGGACTGGGTTGATTCCATAGTAAGTGGCACTGGAAAAACTTTGAAAAAAGAAAAGGTGGCTGACGATGTTCCACACGCCTTGAAGAGAAAAAAAGTAGGACTGATCGATGAAGATGAGAACAAAGATCAGTGAAAAGTAGTAGATGGGGGCGATTCTTAGGAACCTTCGGATGAAGTACTGTTTGTTCACGCCGTGGAGGTACACGGATCTAAAGATTAGAAATCCACTGAGCACGAAAAATAGATCCAGACCAATGTGGCCCGCTTCCCCCATCAACTTCAGCACGCTGGGCACTCCCGCTCCATTTGGGGAGAGGGAATGAAAATGGTA
>CAYHHJ010000137.1:0-3188 GCA_964356405.1 uncultured Candidatus Peribacteria bacterium
TTCCGTCGTTTTGCCTATGGGGTGATTCAACCGGACGTTCATGTGCAAGCTTCCGACTTTTTGCGACAGGCACATCCGGGGACTCAGCTAGCTGTGATGGGTGGTGCCCTCAGCCATGCCTTGGGACTTTCACATAATCCACGAATCAATGGAGACATGGACCCGTTGACCATGCCCTTTTCAGCCCGCGCTATTGTGGACGGCTCCTCAACAGACAGTCCGGATGCTTTGCTCGAAGGTGATTTCGGCCGTGAACTCCGACGACGACTTGAATTGATCGTACGCCGAATTGAAGGACAAATTCTTGCCGAACGTTACGCCACGGCAGGGCTATCTTTTGTGGGAGGAAAAACACATGCCCATGGAGCGATTTCAGCTGATCGCCTAAGTGCAGTCAACAACTTGTTTGGGCTGGAGCAGAATACTCCTTTTTCACTTATGCATCATAATGCTGTGCGTCTTCCTCCTGCACCCACGGCTCTGGAACAGGTCTATTCTATTCAGCTTTTTAAAATTCTTGGCATTCCGATGGACAGCTTGCAGATTGGTGGAGCTGGTCACTGGCCAGAGGAAGTTTGTCGTATTGTAGCCGCCACCTATCTGCTTGGAACTGGCGAGAGCCCCATCTATACCCCGGGTGCTTTTGGAACTACCGATGACGAAAGAACCGGTTACCGCCTACTTGTACGCGGGAAAGGTGTGGTAGACCGCACGGTTCCCTTCTTCTTGCAAGGAATCCCAGGAGATCAAGATCGTCTGGATAAGCTGGGCAGTGTAGATCCAAATGACTTTGTTGTGGGTCAAAATATTTCGACGCTGGTTCAACACGCCTTGTATGGCGGACGTTTTGCAGTCGAAGGGAAACGGTGGCTTGAACGTTCGGAGCGTTTGTTTGAAAATAGTGGCGTCGCGCCCGCGCTTCGAAGTACTACTTGGATTAAACAGCATGCTCCGGCGGAGGGAATTGACACCCCTGAGCATCACGAAGCAGTGGCCATTTGGTTTACGAATTTATGGAGAGATGAAATCATTCGTCCAGGCGGTGGACTTGTGGGACAGGTGCAGTCCTTACTTGCTGGCGCATCGGATGAAGTTTTAAGCCACGCAGAAGCGGTGAGGACTGAAGAACCCGATGACTTTCTACGAATGATGCGTTGGTAGTTTTGAGTTGACGAAAATAAATGAACGCGGGAAGATGGCGTCTAAGCTTAACTCTAAATTCTATGTGTAATCAACAAGGTGCTATTGAATCTCGTAAAATGGTTACCCCTCCTGCCTCAGCACCGAAGCCTTCTGCTTTGCAAGCCGGTGGTCGTGCGGATGCATTGGCAAGTACTTTAGAGGCTACTCGTGCTGCTACACTTGGAAGGCCGGAAGTGACCCGATCCATTCCTGTAGTTCAATCTCCTCTACCTCCAGCTGCCATACCAGAAGTTAGGGCGGCCGTAGAACAGGCACTTGCCCCAACCGAGCCGGCAGCAAGTGTGGAAGCAGGACCTGCCCCTATTAGCTATACGATTCCCACGAGCGAATTCAAACCACATCAACGTAGAAATCTTGCAAGAATTATGGGAGACAGGATGATGGTAAAAGGTTTGGGAGTGATTAGTTTTAAACAAGACGGTGGAAACTTGATAGTTACTCTTCCAACAGGAAAAGAAGCGCTTCAATCTTTAGTAATTGCTCAGATGCAAAATCATCTGAACAAATAAGCACTAAAGTCCGAGTTGTTTGCGAATCTCATCCGCCTTGCTTTGGTCTTCTTGACCTTTGCTTTCGGCTTTGTAGGAGAGTTCGAGGTCTTTCCAATCGGCGGCGTGTTCGTCTTCCAGCTTTTTGAGTTGGGCGCCGTGCTTTTGAGAAAGTTCTACGAACTTGGTGCGTTCTTCATCAAAAATACGGATCAGTTCATCCACTTGTTCCTGGCGGAGCTTAGGGATGCTGTCCACAATTTTCTTCTTTTCGTCTTTGGTGAGAGAGATTGAACCGGCGAGGAGGTTTAGGAAACGAGCCTCGTCAAATTTGAGACTGTGAGCGGGAATCGTAATAGTGGTCGTGAAAGTCGCCATTCGGGCTCCGAACAGATAGTTGGGGTCGAAGGGAGGCTGGCTTGGATCAGCTGCAGCACCACCGGCATAAGGGTCGCCCATCCCGGCCATTGGTGGCTGAGGCGCCATGGGCGCTGGAGCTGGAGCAGCAGGCGCTTGATACGCAGGAGCGGCTGGAGCTTGGTACACGGGTTGAACGGGCTCTTGGGGAGCCGCGTAAGGCTGAGGATAAACCGGAGCCTGGTAAGGGTCGTAGGCGGGCGCTTGATAAACAGGGGCTTGAGGAGCCGCTGGCGTAGGCTGACTTACCGGAGGAACTGGCGGAGTCGGTGGGCTTGGGGGTGTTGGCGGCGTAGGTGGATTTGGATTCGCACCACCTGTACCAAAGGAAAAGCCGCCGCTGTATGCTCCGTTTTGTGTTTGATCGTCAGCCATAGTTCTTGTGGGCAAAAATTCTAAGGAATTGAGGGCAAATAATCAAGACTTCATCTGCTTATTGTATCACAAAATGGCGGGTTTTGAAAGCCCAGCAGATAGGCTAAAATAAGCGCAACAAAAAAGAGGGCCCCCTCCACGCCATGAAGAGCCCTCTTCAACCGTAATTAATTTCTTTCTTAGTTGACGTGATGTCAAATAAGTTGCAATTATATACAATTTTCTGAAGCTTGTCTAGTCTTTTTATTTTCGCTATCCTTTGAGCCATGAAAAATACCTGGTATTCCTTCCTCCCGCTCCTGGTAGTTACCGTGCTCGCTCTTGTGCTGGGAGTTATGGAATCAGGTAAAGAACCGGAGTATTTTTCCGCAAATTCGCTGGATTCCATGCGCGAACTCAATTTTAAGCACCAAATGGTGGTGGATGACCTTTTGAGCAGCGAAAAATCACCCTTGGTGAGCGAATTGCTTCAAGCGGATGCCTTTGTAGACACCAGTGCCAATGAAGATGTACAGGGTCTGGTGGTGACGATTAATACCGAAAATGGCCAAGGAATTTTGCTCCTTCAACCCGTAGAGCCTCTTTCCCAAATGCAGCTACAAACCGTGGCTGAAGAGTACAAAGTTGCGATTCCTGAGTTTGAAGAGGTAGAAATTGATCAAGAATTGGATCTTTCCAGCCCTTTTTATGATTGGAACTTCCCTT
>CAYHHJ010000138.1:0-3178 GCA_964356405.1 uncultured Candidatus Peribacteria bacterium
TCATGAAGATGGCGCGTTGAGTGTTGGCGATTTCGGGGCTTTCGATGATCATGCCAACCACTTCATTTTTGCCAAAGGAGACGATGGAAACCTTGTCGTCGTAGATATTGATTTCGTTGGAAAATGCGTAGGGGCCGGCTCTCACCAGGCGGATCTCGCGGTGTTTTTTTTCGTTGTCGGCGGCGACTCGTTTACCCTGTTCGTCGAGTGGGGCAATGCCGCGGAGGTAGATCCGTTTTTTCACGCGTTCGTCTACATAGTCTTTGTCGTAGGTGGGCCAGTGCTCACGGATAGACTTGGAGTCGGCGTAGTTGAGGAGTTCGGTTTTGGCGGTGAGGGTATCTGCGTAAACCTTTTTTACGCCTGTTATGCCTTCGTAATAACGGATGCGCGGAATGTAGGTACTGCCGTGAAGTCGGCGCAGATCGGGGAGAATTTCTTTGAAGTCGAGGTATTTTTGGCGGATGTCCTGGCGGATGAGGTCAGGTTCGGTAGCGGTGAAAGTGGTCACGCGGTCTTTGGTGTGACTGCTAATGTATTTGCGCTCCATCAGTTTTTCCAGAATGTCGTAGGTGGTTACGCGGTTGAGTTTGGAGCGCAGGGCAATATCGGAAGCGGGCGAAGGGCCGAGCTCGAGCGCGGCCAAGTAGACTTTGGATTCTTTGGGCGTGAGACCGATGTTGGTTAGAACATTTTGGAGGCTCATTGTAAATTCCTTTTAGTGTGTAGAAATTTTCGACAGTTCGCTAGAAACTTCAGCATAACCCCGGACTTTTTATAGGTCAACGTGGATTGTTAAGCTTCACCAACAGCTCAAAAAGCGCTTGTAAGTCACACTTGCGGCATGTCGCACGGCGTATTAAAAAGGAGACGACCCTTAACCCCTTGCCCTATGACTCCCGTCGCTTCCACGCATGAAGTGCGTAACGAAAACCTTACCGCGCAAAACACTCTTCGTGGTGTTCGCCGTGAACACATGTACGCCAAGTATCCTCGCAGCAATGTGACCAAAGAAATGGTTATGAAAATGGCGGAAGAACATGGCGTTCAATTCGTGGATATGCAATTCACGGATATGGATGGAATTTTGAAGGCAGTGACTTTGCCCGTGCACAAACTGGAAGACGGAATTGATAACAACGTGTGGTTTGACGGATCTTCTATTAGTGGATTCACGACCATCACCGAGTCTGACATGATTTTGAAACCCGACCTCGATACCTTTGTGGTTTTGCCTTGGACTATGGGCAGTGAAGATGTGACCGCGCGTCTGATTTGTGATGTACTCAACCCAGATGGAACTCCATTTGAGGGTGATCCCCGATACATTTTGCGCAAACAAATGGCGGAGGCAAAGAAGCTCGGACTCGAAGCGTTTATGGGACCTGAACTCGAATTCTTCCTATTTAAGTTGGATGCCAACGGACAGCCCACCACTGAGCCGCACGACAACGCCGGTTACTTTGATCAATACACCGATGAAGCGTTGGGTCTCCGCCGCGACATGGCTTTTGCGCTCGACATGATGGGAATTGAAATCGAACGTATGCACCACGAGGTGGCTGCGGGACAAAGCGAAATTAACTTCAAGTATACGGATGCGCTGCACACGGCGGACAATGCCGTTTCTTACAAACTCGCGCTCAAGGCGGTGGCTAAGAAGCACGGTCTGCACGCGACGTTTATGCCCAAGCCCGTGTTTGGAATCAACGGAAGCGGAATGCACGTGCACCAATCCATGTCATCACTAACAGATGGAGTGAACAAGTTCTACGACAAGGCAGGAACTTACGGACTTTCTACTTTGGCGCAAAGTTACATTGCGGGACAGCTCATGCACATCCGTGCCATGAACGCGGTGATGAACCCAACGGTGAACTCCTACAAACGGCTTGTGGTGGGTTATGAAGCGCCGGTGAATGCCGCATGGGGACAACGAAACCGAAGCGCTTTAATTCGCATTCCTCGTATCAGCCCAGCGGTGGCGGCCAAGGGAGCGCGCATTGAACTCCGCTGCCCGGATCCTTCCGCCAACCCTTACCTGGCCTTTGCCGTGATGATGGCCGCCGGTTTGGACGGAATTAAGAAAGGCCTCGTGGCTCCTGCTCCTGTGGAAGAAAACATTTGGGAGCTCAGCCCAAAACAGATGAAGAAAATGGGAATCCGCACGGTGGCTGGAAACTTAAAGGAAGCTATCGATGAACTTGAAAAAGACGAAGTGATCCGCGGCGCGCTCGGCGAAGCGACCTTCCAAAAATTCTACGACGCCAAGCTCAGCGAATGGGAAGAATTCCGAACCAGCGTATCTAAGTGGGAAACCGACCGATACTTGGGTTGCTAGTTTCGCAGTAAAATCCTTTCAATCGCTAACAAATACTGGTCTTCTTCCCTTGATTTCAGGGGAATGAGGCCAGTTTTTAGTCGGGTGTCGAGTTCCAAGAAGGCGGCTAGGGTGCGGCGCAGGTAATCGTAGGTGAAATTCTTGGTGAAGCGGAGGGTGCTGGAAATCACAAAAGGATGCAGGCCCATTTTGCGGGCCATCATGGCGGGTGGTAGGTTTTGTTCGCTGAGGGCTTTCATCTCCAAAATGAGGCGGAACTGGCGCACAATCATGGAGAAGATGAAGCCTGCGTCTTCTCCTTGTTCTTGTAGGGATTCAATGGTTTGCAGCGCGCCTGAGTAATTTTTTTGTGCAAGCTGGTCGGTGAGGGTGAAGATGGATTTTTGAACGTTGCCGGTCACGAGTTCGTCCACCATTTCCCGCGTGATGCTTTGGCCGCGAGCGTAGAGGCTGAGTTTTTGAACTTCTTGATCCAGGGCAAAGAGGTCGTCACCAATCACGCTGGTCAAATAGGTCGCGATGTCGGACTGAATTTTGCCACCATTGCCTTCGGCACGGCGTTGAATCCAGGTGGCGAGTTGAATGCCTTTTGGTTTGAGGAAAAGGCGGTTGGTGGCCAGGGTACTGAGTTTTTTGAAGATGCTGGTGCGTTTGTCTGGTTCTTTGAGTTCAGCCATCACCAGAATGGTGGAATCGGGAAGTTTTTCCAGGGCGGGCAGGAGTTCATTGGCTTCGTCGGCCTTTTTGCCACTGAGGAAGTTTTTTAAAATCACCAAGCGCATGTCGGACAAAAACGGCAGGGTAGAAATTGAGCTAATAATTTGTTCAAGTGGGGCG
>CAYHHJ010000139.1:0-3173 GCA_964356405.1 uncultured Candidatus Peribacteria bacterium
GAATGAAAGTGGGCGGACTTCGAAAATTGACCATTCCTTCTGACCTTGGTTACGGCGACTACGGAACCGGACCTATTCCAGGTGGAGCAACTTTGATCTTCGAAGTTGAATTGGTGAGCATTAAATAAGAAGCGAACACAAATGACTGAACGACTACACAAACGGATTGCCAGCAGCGGATATTGTTCGCGGCGCATGGCCGAACGGCTGATTGCCGAGGGTGAAGTTGAGGTAAACGGAAGCGTAGTGAAAGAAATGGGCGTGCAGGTTACTGAAAAGGATAGAATCACCGTAGAAGGCACCAAGCTGAAATTCACGGATGAGAAAGTGACGATCATGATGAACAAGCCTACGGGCATTGTGACCACTCGTAACGATCCTATGGGGGAAGAAACCGTGATGGACCTTTTACCACGTCAGTTTCAGCATCTCAACCCAGTTGGACGTTTGGATCGAGAATCGGAAGGGCTTTTGCTGCTGACCACCGACGGTGAGTTGCTGCTTCACCTCACCCATCCACGTTACGAGCACGAGAAAACTTATGAGGTGGGATTGTACGGAACGGTGGAACCCACCACTTTGGAAGCCTTGGAAGATGGGGTGGAACTGGATGGGAAAAGACTGGCGCCAATGTACGGAACGGTGCTCCGTGAAGAGGGCCATCGAACCTGGGTTCAAGTGATTTTACGAGAAGGACGCAAACGCCAAATCCGCCGTGTGATGGAACAATTTGGCCACACTGTATTTGCCCTGCGTCGGGTTGCCATTGGTGAATTGAAATTGGGTGACTTGAAGACGGGCGCGTACACAGTAGTCACTGAGAAGGAGATTAAAATGGCTCTGTCAAAATAAATTGTGCTACAATCTTGGCATTATTTTTTATCCACAGCCTATGACAGTAGCTCCTAAGAAAAATCAGCTCGACCTTAAAGACCCTTTTGTACTTTGGGGTGCGCTTTTAATAGGTCTCGGCGTTGGCTTTGGTGGAGTGCTGGGAGGCGCCATTGGCGCGGGCGCAGGAGTTTATATTACTCAACTGAGCAAGAAATCCGAATATTCCCAATCTAAAAAGTATAGCATCGCAGGAGGGCTGACTGCAGCTGCAGTATTGGTGTATCTTTTAGTAGCCATCTTAATCTTGGGAGTACTTTAATAATGCTCTCGACTTTAATTTGACAACTGCAACTCAGTTGCAATATGCTTTGAGCGTATTAAATTTTGTCTATGAAAAAATTCTTTTCAATTTTCTTGCTCGGTTTTCTTTTAACCGGATGCACCGGTGGCCTGAGCCAAGAAACGGGAGCCGAAAAGTTGCAGGTGGTAGCCACCATTTACCCCTGGGGATTTTTTGCAGAGCAGATTGGCGGCGACTTGGTGGACGTGAACACGCTGGTGCCGGTTGGTCTAGAACCGCACGAATACGACCCCTCGCCCGACGACCTGCGATCTCTCTACGATGCAGATATTTTTATTTATAATGGAGCGGCCTTGGAACCTTGGGTGGAGGACGTGGAGTTTGATCTGCGCAAGGATGACGTTCAGCTTTTCGAGGCAGCGGCCTACGTGGAATTGATTGGACTTGAGGGTGAGGCTGAGCAAAGTTTTATTCCCACGGCGTCGGCGCACGATACGGGTGAAGCTCACACAGAGTACGATCCACATTTTTGGCAGGATCCGGTTCGAGTGAGTATTGTCGTTCAATCACTGGCGAATACTTTTGCAAACTTAGATTCTGAAAATGCAGATATATACCAAGCCAATGCCAAGGTGCTTATGAGTGAACTCGATAAAATAAATGGTGATTTCACTTTGGACCTGCAGAGCTGCTCCGAAAAGGAGTTTGTGGTTTCCCACGCGGCCTTTGCCTATCTGGCCAACCGTTACGGACTCACTATGATTCCTATCAGTGGGATTTCACCTGAAGACGAGCCAACTATTAAAGAGCTGGAAGTCATTTCCAAAACCATGGAAGAGCATGGTCTTAGTACCGTTTATACAGAGACCCTGCTCAGCTCTACTTTTGCCGAAACCATCGGTAACGAGACAGGCGCTCTAGTCTTTGTTTTGAACCCACTCGAAGGACTCACTCAAGCGGATGTGGATGCCGGGGACAACTATTTTACGATTTTCAAAAAGAACCTGGAGAACTTAAAGATAGGTTTGATGTGTGCGCCTACTCTTTGAGCATCACATAATATTTCAGGTACTTCCCTTCCGGAAAGAAGAGATTGAAGGGGTGATCAATAGGCTGGTTACGCATTTCGATGACACGCAGCGTGCAGTGCGCTTTGGCAGCTGCGAGGGCAAGCATTTTTTGGAAGAGTTCGTCGGTCACGTGGGCTGAACAAGAACTGGAAACCAGGATGCCGCCTTTGGGCAAGAGTTGAAGTGCACGTTCGTTGATGAAGGTGTAACCCTGGAGTCCTTTTTTGAGGCTCTTTTGATTTTTCACGAAGGCGGGTGGATCGAGGATGATCACGTCGAATTCGGTGCGCTTGTTTCGGTATTCATCGAGCAGGTCGAAAACATCCTTGTCTAAGAATTCATGTTTCTTGGGATCTAGGCCGTTCAGTTCAAAGTTGCGTTTCGCGGTTTCGAGAGCGGGACCGGACGAATCCACACTGGTGACTTTTTTGGCTCCAGCAAGCGCTGCGTACAAAGAGAATCCGCCAGTGTAGCAGAAACAATTCAGTACGTTTTTGTCTTTAACATAAGCCTGGAGGGCTTTGCGGTTTTCGCGTTGATCCAGAAACATTCCCGTTTTTTGTCCGTCCTCGATGTTTACCAGCATGGGCACTCCGTTTTCAAGGATTTCGATTTCTTTGGCGAAGGAAGCGCCGAAAAGTAGACCCTTGGGTTGGTCGGCCATCCCTTCTTGAGCTCGCACTCCAATGTCGCTGCGCTCATAGATGCTTTCTGGGTTGAACACGGCCTTGAGGGCAGAGACCACTTCTTGCTTGAGCACTTCCATTCCCAGGGTGTGGACTTGAATCACGAGCACTTTATTGTAGCGATCTACAATAAGGCCGGGCACTCCATCACTTTCGCCAAAAACCAAACGGTAGGCATTGGTGAGTTTGGTATCAATGAAACGTTCTCGGATTTTCTTGAGTTCAGCAAAGCGTTTAACAAAAAAGTCGGTATTGATGAGCTGGGCGTGGTCGAGCGTGAGT
>CAYHHJ010000140.1:0-3144 GCA_964356405.1 uncultured Candidatus Peribacteria bacterium
GCGCTTGGGACCTAAACTATTTTTTAAGCCAAACATGGCGCTAGTCTAACCAATCTGGTGCACCGCTGCAAATCAATCACGAAGGGCCAGGTCGCGGAGGTAACTGGAGACACTTTTATAGCCTTTTTTTGCCGCCCGTTTCTCGATGGCTTTTTTATCTGCATTGGAGATGCGGAAGCGAATCACATTCTCCTGGTTTTTAGTGTGTTCTTTGGTGTCTGCAATCAAGTAAGGCAAATCCATAAGGAGAGCGGGAATGTCTTCGCAAGGAAACTCCTCAGCAATACAAGCCGCTTCACATTCCACCCAAGTTACATTCTCATCGATCAGCCTCAAGGAATAGGGATACTTCTTATTATTGAAGACTACATAATGTGTTAATGTAGCGGGCTGCTTTGACCTTGTAGATGGTTTTGCAATCGTGGCCATGTAGGGAAATGGTTAAATGATAAGCTAGTTTCTTATGTCTGAATTTTCTATGACTTCCTTTGCCTTGGATCTTCTCACATCCAAGAGTGAGCAGTAGAGTTTCAATCTCAAAGTACTCGAGGTAATTGGGATTCTCCAGAAATCTTCGGAGTCTTTTCTCAAACTTTGACATTCAGTTTGTAGCTACATTATATAAATCGTGGCCACAACATGCAAGCCATACTTAAGTCTAACGCCCGCCACCAAATTTTTACCAATCGCCATTCAAGCTCTCTCGATCAAAATCGCGTTGTCAGCCTTTCAACAACACCCCTCCAATTGCACCCGCCGCCAACTTTTGCTAAACTAAAACCCCTAAATAATCGCCACAATGAATAACTTTGAAGCCGTAGCTCAGCGCACTCAAACCGGCGACTTCTATAATAAAGTACTGAGCTGGTTCGGGCTCTCCATTTTGGCAACTGGGGCAGGGGTTTACCTGGGCTATCATTATTTGCTCGCCACCTTCGTACAAAATCCGCTCCTGATGTACGGGTTTTTCTTCCTGGAACTCGGGCTCATCCTCACCTCACGTATGTGGAGCAAACGCGAACCGCTCAACTACTTACTTTTCAGCCTTTTCACCATTTCCAGCGGAATTACCGTGGTTCCTCTGCTCGCCAGCTTTGCGGCTGAATTCGGCGGCTACGACATCATCTATCGCTCCCTCTTCACCACCACCGTGACTTTCCTAGCCATGGGACTCATCGGCCACACCAGCAAACGTTCCTTCCAAGGCCTTTCCGGATTTCTTTTCATTGGACTCATTGGAATGCTCATCACCGGCCTCATCAGCATCTTCCTTCCATGGAGCAACACCGGCGAAATGATCTACTCTGGGCTCGGTACCCTCATTTTTGCAGGTTACACCATGGTGGACATCCAACGTCTCAAAAGCTATCCAGCCGATGAATCCATGAACGCCGCTATGGCACTCTACCTAGATGTATTCAATCTGTTCATCTTTATTTTACGCTTAACCGGAGCCGTATCACGTGATTAAAATCGCACATCTTTACCGCGGTTCCAACGGAACCACCGAACCATTCGACTTTGAATTCAAGGCGGACGACTTTGACATTCCCGAGCTCACTGGTCCCATTCACGTGTCTGGCCAATTTTTGCGAGTGGAGGAGGGAGTCATGATGCTCATCGCCGAAGTGGACGCCACTCAAGAAACCTTTTGTGCGCGCTGCACCAAACCGCTCAAAATCAAAATAGATTTCAAACCTTCCGAATGGCTCTTTTATGAAGAAAGCCCGCACGAGGACGACGATGTAAATGAATGGCTCAAACTCGACACGCACCGCTTGGAGCTCGACGAAAAAGAACCGCTCCGCCAGGACTTACTCCTGAATTTGGAGCACGTGCCCCGATGCAAAAAACTCTGCAAGAAATTCGAGGAATCCAGGTTTGAAGAGCCCAAAGGCGTGAAGGCTTTGGCTGGGTTGAAGGACTTGCTCTAAAAGCCTGTAACAGCCCCATCCAACGCTTCATCGATACTGGTTTCAGTTACCAGTTCACTCGATTCCACCACGTCTTTCTCCTCCACTTTTTCTTCCGTATGTTTCCCAAATCTAAGTTGGCTCATCTTCTCCTGTACTTCCGGACCAAAATTAAAATAAGGAGTGGCAGCATCCACTACAATCACATTCACTCCGTTGTATGCCAATAAATGAGAAAGTGGAACAGGATGTTCTCTACGTTCATCCTTGGGTCCGAAGTTAAAACTTTCATGCGCCGCTCCGAATGTAAGTACGGAAAGGGGCTCTTGCCGAGCTTTTACACCATCGGCGACATTATCAGCGATAAGGATATTTTGAGCCGTAGCTCGATACTCCATTCCGTTCCCTTCCCATGCGTTCATAAGTAGCGGCATATCTTCCGTTCCTACCAAGGTTAACTCATCACCCAACTCAGTTTCGACCCGCCACGCTCCCATCGCCATGGCAGTCTCATCTGCAGTTATTGCTTCTCGAAGTTTCCCCTCCTTCAAATCCATCTCATTTTCATCACCCCATCCTTCCGTATAAACCGTGTTGATCAAACCCGCAGCATGGGCTGCTTTAACTCCCTTGTAGATATCATTTTGAGATTGAGTGATCCCAGCAAGATCGCGTAGCTCCTGATCCATTCCAGGGTTAGAGATGAATCATCATATAAAGAACTATCGTTGGAGCATTAGCGTCTCCTTGAGTGACAACGTAAGAAGGATGAATCCCAATGGTTTCAAGTTCTTGAACTGTTCCAGTCAGGATGGTTTCTTCTGGGGTCTCCACTCTTACGCCGCTCATTTTAAGTTCTGTCTCCATCTCGCCAACGATGATGTCAAAACTGCTGTCAAAATTCATACCGAAGTTCTGTTCAAAGTCTTTTTTTAAATCCTCATACATTTCACGCAAAACTTTAACGTCGGAATCCTGAGGATAGGCGGCTTCAAGTTGCTTTAAATCATTTTCTGCCCACGTTAATCTTGCCTCGGCATCTGCTTGAAAGTCGGGGTGATCTCGATCCATTTTATCCAATTTAAATAAGCTTCTCTTAACAAAACGCTCAAGGTCGTCCTTTGAAAGTTCAAAGGGTGCATCTTGAGGGACGACGACATCTGATTGAGTTTCGAGTGGGGCCATTTCTAAAGAATCAGTTTATGAGTAGCCTCAAAATCTTCCATTTTAC
>CAYHHJ010000141.1:0-3081 GCA_964356405.1 uncultured Candidatus Peribacteria bacterium
TTAAGCCGCGTAATCCTCTGCCAGTCTGAAGTGTTCATTACATTCATTGGCTGCTTCCATCCAGTCGAGGCCTTGAGCTATACGTTTTTGCACGTAATCTTGCAGAACCGTGAGCTCGCCGTCTTCTTCTAGGGCATTTTCTTTTAAGACTTGCTTCCCCACCACCGCTTCAATGGCCTCCATGTGGCGCACATTTTCGCGCAGAGAGTCCACTGGATCCGTTTGAGTCAGCAGGCTGGCGAGCCATTCGGTCCAACCTTCATTATGACAATCGTCGTGAATGATTTCGTGCGCACCAATATGTACGAAGTGGTCCGTATTATTGGCTCCTTGCAGGGCTGCTTGCACCACATCGGGACGAATTTCAACACGATCGTCGGCGTTATAATGGATGCCGGCGGCCTGGCCCATTTTTTCCATGGAACCCATCTCAAAATTCCGGCCGTCTTTTCCGGTTAAACTGCGCAGTCGTGAAAAGCCTTTCTGCAGATTGAGTTTCTGCTCTCCTTCCAACGTGTCTTCCAATTCTCCAAGTTTCATTACCATAGTCATCGGGTTAAGGGACAATATTACTCCCGCGTGCTTTATTTTTCCATGTAATTTTGGTATAAATGAATACACATTAACCACACCTCTATGTCTGAAAAAAATACTGGATGGGATCTATCGAATCGGGTCTTTTCACTAGTCGCTCTTTTGGGAGTTGCCGTAAGCTTGTTCTGGGCTTTTAGAATCGCGCAGATTTGGCGTGAAATTAACGGGGATTATTCTCGTGAAATTTCTGTGGAAGGAACGGGGGAGGCGTACAGTGTGCCGGACCGCGCCGTAGTTAACTTGGGAGTGACCACCGAGGCTGCTACTTCCGAAGAAGCCGTGTCTCAAAACACCGAAAAAATGAATGCGGTTTTGGAAGCTGTGAAAGCGCTGGGCGTTGCCGAGGAAGACATTCAAACTACGGGTTACTATTTAAACCCAAAGTACAACTGGACCGATGAAGGCCAGGTAGACGATGGCTACACCCTGACTCAAAATCTAGAAGTAAAACTGACAGACTTTGATCTCATTGGTGACTTGATCGCAAATGCCAGTGGCGCTGGAGCGAACATGGTGGGTGGGGTGACCTTCACCGTGGAAGATGGTGAAGCGGCTAAACAAGAAGCGCGTATCGAGGCGGTGGCAGAAGCTAAACTGAAAGCGGAGCAAATTGCTGAGGCGAGCGGCCTTACGCTGGGTGACGTGGTGAGTTACTACGAATACAGCTCCGATAGCGGCAAGGGTGGCTACTACGACATGGCTGAAGCTAGCTTCGATGGCGAGAAGAGCGTGCCTACCATTGAACCTGGCCAAGAAGAAGTTAGCCTCACGGTTACGCTCTCTTACCAGCTTCGATAATAGACAAGCGCGGGCGGTAGGGTATAATCCGCCTGCGTTTTTGTGCACTCGTGGTGGAATGGTAGACACGCACGCTTCAGAAGCGTGTCCGCGTATGCGGGTGGAAGTTCAAGTCTTCTCGAGTGCACCAGATTAATTTGCCTAGGTATCCTGAAAGTTTTACAGTGGAGCTACTCTAATTTCCTCCATGAAAAAGAAAACTCCCGCCAAGAAAAAAATGCCTGCTGCCAAAGCAGTTGTCGTGGTTCCCCTTATGAGTTCCGAAAAACCCACTACACTTAAATGGGCTCAGGGTCTCGCTATATTTCAAATTGTGACTGGCGTTCTAGCCGCCGTCTTCTTTTTTTGGCTTTTCACTATTGCGGGCAGCTCTGAACTCATTGACGGTATGCGCCAGGGAGTGGCAGAAGGCACTGGACAGGACATGATGGACTTCACAAGTTCAGGTGCAATAGGGTTTATTATTGGGCTTATTTTGGTTGCACTTTTGGGATCTATCTTCAGCTTGGTTGCCATTAGCCGACGGAGCAAAGCTTGGTCTATCACCGCCCTTGTGCTTTTAGCCGGCAATATACTTGCGGGATTCTCTGTGGTGACTTTGGCGATTTTTATTCTCATGGTAGTGAAGCCTAGCCGAGACTATTTGGGCCTTTCTAACTAATCTCATTCCATGTCTAAATTTCTATCCTTTCTGCTCTGTTTTACTGTTCTTGCCAGCGCGTGCCAAAGCGAAGTACTTGCAGAACCAGAGGAGGTGGTAGAGGAGCCCACGGTTGAAGAAACTTTGGAAACGGTGGTGCCTGAAGTGGCTTTTGAGTCTACTCGGGAAACGACGATTGCCAGTGGCTCTTCTGAACTGGTGGATGAAACGGGATATGATTTTGCGTACAATGCAGCGAATGTATTGGACCTAGACTACTCGACTTCCTGGTGTCCAACGGATGAAGGCGTTCCACAGGTTTTAACGCTTAATTTTCCGGGAGTTACTGAACTTGGTGCCGTGGGTATTGTGGGCGGTTATGCGCGTGATGAAAAAATCTTCTTTCAAAACAACCGTCTAAAGACCGTGGAAGTTTGGTACGACGATTTACCTGAGGCCGTGGATGAACTGCATTTTGAAGATGTTTATGGGATGCAATTCTTTGACCTCACTCAGGAAGAAGCCCAGACGGTGAAGTTCAAAATCATGGAGACTTATCCGGGCTCAAAGTACACCGATACTTGCGTGGCCGAAGTGGACCTGTGGAGTGACTGGGTAGAACAAAAAGATGCGGATGCGGCTTATAAGTACTACCTGGAAAACAAAGAAGCATTTTCTACTCGACCGGTTGGAGTAGAAAGCATTGAGCTTGGAGTCTTTGATGATCCTGAAGCTTATTTGGATGACTGTGGACTTTTTGATGACTCCAAAATCACCTCCACCACACACGTGAGCATGGGGGCAGAGATTACGGACTATTTTGATGCTGCAAGTAATGAGTTTTTATATAGCTACAATCATAGTTACGACTTTTGGGGAACGCACTATGACTACCTAGAGTATCCAGGAAAAGTTGCAGTGAATGTAAAAATGAATGCTCAAGCCAAAGAAGGGGATGATATTCGAATCACATGGATTGAGGAAGGACAAATGATTGTGACTACCCATCGTGAGGTTTTTGCCTGTGAGGATGGACTTTATGTTTCTGC
>CAYHHJ010000142.1:0-3075 GCA_964356405.1 uncultured Candidatus Peribacteria bacterium
CTTCCTAAAATCAAGTAAGGCCAGAGTTTGAAATTGAGCAAGTCGCGCCGGAAATAAACTAAAATGGCGAGCAACGTTCCCACATGCAGGGTGATATCAAAATCTTTCAGTTCCTCTACGTGCAACCCAAGGAAAGTCTCCGCAATGATCAAATGCCCGGACGAAGAAATGGGCAAGAATTCGGTGATCCCCTGAACGAGTCCGAGGACGATGGCTTGGAGAATACTCATGAACCAGATGCTAGCGTTTTCTCAGCGCTTTGAGAAGATAAAAACTGGAGAAAAGTCCGAAGATGGCGTTGAGCCAAAAGAAAATCATTTCACCTTTGATGAAGCTAAAGGTGGAGATCAAAATACAGCCGAGTATGAACACGACGTTTCGCTTAACTGCGTTCTTTGAGACAAAGCCGATGGCGAGTGCGATGAGGCCAAAGATGAAAACAAGAGTGGCCATGTCTTCGAATAAAAAGAGAGACCAAAGCAGCAATGCAAGGCCCGCCAGCAGGATGAGACGTGTGGAGATTTTTTCTTTAACTTTCAAGAGTGCGAGTACGCTTGAAGCCGCGCAAAGAATTTCCAAAAGCACAAATAAAATGGGGTTGTCTGTGAATAAGAATGCCAGCAGGGCGTAGGCCAGCATTCCAAAATTTCCTAGACCAAAAATCCAGTTTTTTAACGGACGTTCTGGCCAGGCAGAGCCGATCACTAAAATAATTGAGCTTATTAAACCGGTGAGAAAAATAGCTTCGTTCATTAGCGTCTTTTTTTGCTGATTTTAGGTTTTTTCATGGCATACACTACCATTCCAAAAACTATGACGAAAGCAGCTGCTCCATAAATCCACTGAATGTTTTCTTCCGTAGTGCTGGTGCTGCCTCCTGCAATCGCGGTGCCTTCACCCAGTCCCTCGGTATCGGATTCGTCTAAAATGCCGGTGAGGCTGCAGGAATAAACCTGGAGTTCGCCGTCTGTTAGGCTCGCGTAGACCACGTATTCTTCACCTTCTTTAAATCCAAATCCACAGTCGCCCCCACCCATGCCCGTGTGCACTTTTATGAGGCTGTCTTCCACGCCTTTCCAGCTTTGCTGTACTTGAATCGTAACGTCGTAGCCGTAGTTTCCCGCGTCTTCAATTTTTAGCACTTCACCACTGAACACAGCATCGGCGTTTTCCATTTCTTCCGCAGGAGTTCCCGGAATCACGCAACTACAGGCATAAACGGGCTGGGCCTGCGCAGTGAAAAGGGCCGCAAAAACGAACAAGGTGAGGAGGAATTTTTTCATGGTGGTGGATTAAACGAAACCAGTGTAGCACTTTTTAGTGCTTGAAACTTCGGATTCCGGTGCACACCATGGTCATGCCGAGTTCGTCGGCTTTTTTGATCACTTCTTCGTCGCGGATGGAACCGCCAGGTTGGACGATGGCGTGAATTCCTGCGGCATGAGCTTCTTCCACGGCGTCTGGGAAAGGGAAGAAAGCGTCGGAGGACATCACGGAGCCAGGAACACGGTCGCCGCCTTTACGGCTCGCAATGATCACGCTGTCCACTCGGGACATTTGTCCGGCACCGATTCCGGTGGCGCTACAACCTCCAAAGGCATTTTTCTTAGCATAAACCACGGCGTTGGATTTCACGTGCTTAACTAGAATGCGGGCAAAGAGCATGGCTTCGATTTCGTCTTCGGTGGGCTGCGACTGGGTCACCACTTTGAAGTCTTTTTCGGTCACCACGTATTGATCGGCAGTCTGCACAAGAATTCCTCCGGACACGGTTTTGATGCTGCGTTGATTGGGATTGCGACGGAGTTCGCCGGTTTCGAGCAGACGGAGATTTTGTTTTTTGCTGAGGAGTTCCAGCGCGCCTTTATCGAAGGAAGGCGTGATGATGATTTCCACGAACATTTTGTTGTCCACGATGTACTGCGCGATCTCCTGCGTGCAGGGTCGGTTGAGCGCAATCACGCATCCAAACGCGGCCATGGGGTCCACTTGGTAAGCCTGGGTGAACGCATCGGTAATGTTGTCAGCGGTTGCGGCACCACATGGGTTAGTATGTTTAATGACTGCGGCTGCAGGCTTGTCAAAATCTTTGACAAGTTCGAGGGCACCGTCGGTGTCGATAATGTTGTTGAAGGAAAGTTCCTTGCCTTGCAAAACCTTGGCGTTGGTCACGTTGGGGAACTGATCAGTAGGGTCACGGAAGAAGACCGCTTTTTGGTGCGGATTCTCTCCGTAGCGGAGTTTCATCACTTTTTCGTAGTGCAAATCGAGTAGTTCCACGGGCTCGCCTTTGTAACGCAGGTATTCGGCAATCGCGTGGTCGTAGGTGCTGGTTTTTTCAAAAACTTTCACGGCGAGCGCGCGGCGTGTTTCCACGCTCACACCACCTTGATCGAGCTCTTCTATCACAATGGCGTAATCTTTAATGGCAGTGAGTGCGGTCACGAATTGGAAATTTTTTGCAGCGGAGCGCAGCATGGCTGGCCCACCGATGTCGATTTGTTCAATCGCTTCTGGTTCAGTGATGCCTTCTTTTTCTACGGTTTCGCTGAAGGGGTAGAGGTTGATGACAACCATATCAATAGGCTGAATGCCGTTTTTAGCGGCCACTTCGTCGTCTTCACCCCGGCGCATCAAAATTCCCCCGTGCACCAAGGGATGCAGAGTCTTCACACGTCCACCCATCATTTCCGGGAATCCCGTGTAATCAGATACATCGGTCACTTTAATGCCAGCATCCTTGAGAGACTTAGCGGTTCCACCCGTCGATAAAATCTCCGCACCGTGCCGGATGAGTGCTTCGGCCAGTGGCAGCAGGTCCGTTTTATCGGACACACTGATCAGGGCGCGGGCAATCTTGCGGACTCCAGTGAGAGGATTCATAGTGCTGCGAGAGCTTAGCTACTTTATCAGGGTAGGTCAAGTCCCCCTTTGCTCCAGGGGTTACAACGGAGGATGCGCCAGAAGCCTTTGAGGGTGCCGCGAATGGCGCCGTATTTGCCAATGGCCATGTGTGTGTACATGCTACAAGTGGGAGTGAAACGGCAAAAGCCACCGGGGAAAATGTGGCGCAGC
>CAYHHJ010000143.1:0-3042 GCA_964356405.1 uncultured Candidatus Peribacteria bacterium
TGAAGTTTCCAGGTGTGATTTCATTACGGAAGGACTTTCCGTACTGTCCCACTCCAAAGGGAAGCCGATTGCGAGTCGAGTCGATGATGTTTTTGAAGTTCACAAAAATCCCCTGAGCCGTTTCAGGACGGAGATACACTTGAGCCGCTGTGTCTTCAATCACTCCTTGGTAAGTCTTGAACATGAGGTTGAAGGACCGAGGTTCCGTCCAGTTCACTTTTCCACATTTTGGACATTTGATCTTTTCATCCATCATCTTGGCGTAGATCTCTGCATTGGAAAGACCCGCGATGGTGGTTTTTAGGTTTTCTTCTAAGATTTTGTCTCCACGCACGCGTTCTTGGCAGCTTTTGCAGTCCATGAGTGGATCGGAGAAGTTGGCTACGTGTCCGGATGCTTCCCACACACGAGGATTCATTAAAATGGCGGAGTCGAGTGGAACCATGTCGTCACGATCGAGGATGAAGGTCTTCCACCAAAAATCCAGGATGTTTTTTTTGAGTTGAGAACCGTAGGGACCGTAGTCCCAGGTGTTCGCTAAACCTCCATAAATTTCGCTACCTGGATACACAAAAGCACGACGCTTGCAGAGGGACATGATATCTTCCATCAAATTGGACATAAAAAGAGCTTAAGTGCTCGTTAGTTTAGGAGACTTAAGCTCTTTAATCAAGGAAGGCGTGACCGAAGAGACCGTAAACAGGTGGTTTTCCTGTTTACGGGGTTACGCGTTCGTTGGGTAAGGCATTGGTGCGGGTCCCATTGGTGCTCCAGGCATAGGCCCAGGCCCCATAGGCATTGGTCCCATTGGTTGTTGAGGCATTCCCATTGGTGCTCCCATTGGAGCAGGCCCCATTTGTTGTGGCATCGGTGCTCCCATTGGTTGTTGCATAGGTGCGGGAGCTTGTTGTTGTTGAGCCGCTTGTTTCTTCTTAAAATCATCGATGGCTCCTGCAAGTACATTGAGGAAGGATTCTGCGGTGCGTTGATTCATGTTCACACGGCTGACCACTTCGATCACAGGGGCTGGAGTGTTGGGAAGCAAATATCCAAAGTCGAGAACCACTTCATTCGAGTTCACGTTCACGGAGACTGCGTTGCTATACACTCCCTTTTGCACTTCATCGGGAACTTTGACTTGAAGTGGGGGCTGCCCTCCTCCTTGCTGAGCTTGTTGTCCAGCTTGAGGATTTTGGTTGTCGTCTGCCATAAAAGCGTTAGGTTAGATTTTTAATTCCCTTAATTGTAGCACAGATTTTCAATCCTGTCACGAGCTTGCAAAAGAAATTATTAAGGGCATAATGAACCCGTAATTCATAACCACGCCCCCTATGTGTTCTAGTACTAAAGATGATCGTCTTTGGCTCGGTCTTGTAGCCTTTGTTATTGGAGCCGTTGTGCTTCTCCAACGTTTCGACGTTGTCCCTGCTGAAACTTGGGATTACCTTTGGCCTAGTATCCTTGTGGTCAGTGGACTCAAGTGGATGATGACCTGTGGCACCCCTATGTCTTGCGACATGAGCGCCTGCGAATCCAAGTGTGAAGACTGTGGAGACACAAGCTGTTCTTGCGACATGCCTGTTGCCGCTAAACCAGCTCCTAAAAAAGTGATGAAGAAGGCCGCTAACAAAAGAAAATAATGAAACCTCTCATCCCTTTACTTCTTGCATCCATTCTATTGAGTGCGTGCGCGTATCCCGTTGAAGCTCCTGCTCAAATCGAGCCTGACGAGCAGAATACGGGTGAAGGAAGTGATGAGGATTCAACGCCGGTGGACGACACCGAAATTCCTGAAGAACTTTCCTTGCAAGTGGGCCTCATTGCCTTAGAAGACAATGGTGAAAATGGCCCTCTTGTAGGGTGTGGAGATTCTTTGGTTTTTGTCACTCAAACAGTTTCTGGCCCTTTGACTGCTGAAAAAAAGGTCCGAAAAGCACTCGAAGCTTTGTTTGCGATCAAAGAACCGACCTACGGAGAATCTGGTCTTTATACCGCTCTGGATGAGGCCAACCTCACGATAGATTCTGTTGAGTTGGATGGCACTACTTTAAAAGTCGCTTTGTCGGGGACAATGTCTTCGGGAGGAGTGTGTGACGATCCTCGAATCGTGGAACAGATCAAAGAAACGGCTGAAAATAATGTTGGTCTGGACACTGCGCTGACCGTGATGGTTACCGTCAACGGAAATCCATTGGAGGATCAACTCAGTGGGAAATGAAGAAGGTGATCAAATTACCAGTCCCGACTTTACTTTATGAAGATGAACATCTGCTGGCTTTTGAGAAACCTGCCAATATGGCTTCGGTCCCTGCTGATCGAATCCCCGACGCCAAGACTTTGCAAGGTTACGCAAAAATGTGGGCCTTGAATGAAAAGAAGGATTATAAACCCTATATTTTGCATCGCTTGGACAAACCCACGTCAGGCATTTTACTGTTTGGCAAATACCCCAGAGACCGTGAGGCTTTGGAGGCAATTTTAAAAGATCCGCGAACGAAAAAAGAATATCTGGCACTGGTGAAATGGATTCCCAAACAAAATGAAGGAACGGTGCGCATTCCTTTACAAGCTCGCAGCATCGACAAAAAAGTCCCTGCCCTCACTCACTACACCGTGCTCAAAAAAATGGCGAATGTGTCCCTGCTTTCTGTTCGGATTGAGACGGGGCGAAAACATCAGATCCGTCAGCACATGGCCATGATCGGACATCCTTTGGTGCTCGATCTTGATTACGGAGATCGCCTCTTCAACAACAACTACCAACGAAAACTCAAAGGTAAAGGTAAATTCTTTTTGCACTCTTGGAAACTCAGTTTCTTTCACCCTTTCAAAAAGGAGATGGTGGAGCTGAGCGCCAGCACTCCAGTAGACTTGCAGTAAGGCTTGATGAGCACGTCCAAAACAGTTTTTGCGTAAGAAGGATCTCGAATCAACATGAGCTCAAGCTCTTCTCTTTGGCAGATGAAAAAAACTTTGGAGCCTTGCACTAAGATTTGTCCTTTCTCTGCGGGGAAAAGATGTTCAACACACTTCACATTGTTT
>CAYHHJ010000144.1:0-3010 GCA_964356405.1 uncultured Candidatus Peribacteria bacterium
TTTATCTAGGACCTCCTGTAAATTCTTGCCCTTGAATTTAGAAGACATGAAAATTATGAACCCAAAGAAGAGAATCGGTGGCAGGAATGAAAAAAAGTCGAAAAATCGCATCAATCCTGAGGTAAGTGGAAGTATTCCTTCATGTAGTCGCGAAGTTCTGCTTCGCTGAGTACATCGGTGGTTTCCACTCCCTTGAGTTTTCCGAAGAGAACCGTGTGTTCTTCAAGCACATTTTTGAGATCATGTTTAGCGGTGCTTGGGCCAAAAATCGCGATTTCGTCGCTGTCTTCAATGTGCTTAATCAACTCTTTGCAGAACGATTTCATCTGGTTGTGGCGTCGTTCGTCGTGGCGTTGTTGGTTCACAATGGTCTGATGTTCGCCATCGTCGTGGCCACCTCGGTGGTGAGCTTCTACTTCAGAATGGTAGGTCTGCAAAGTCATCTCAGCCAACTTGTTCGCCTTGATTACGGTTGCGTGGGCGTGATCAATCCAAATACCAGTGAACGTATGCATGTGTGAGGGGTTAAATTTCAATAAAGCGTGCTTGTATGATAGCCTATTTTGCATGAAACTTACAGGACAAATCATTCACGGAGCGGGACGAGGCAAGGGTTTGGGATTTCCTACCCTTAATATAGAAGGCGGCTTTTCTGGACTCGAGCCAGGGGTGTATGCGGTGTGGGCATGGCTGGGCGAGCGGCGTTATGCCGGCGCGATGAATTACGGACCTCAGCCGACTTTTGGCGATGCTCAGGTTCGCACTGAGGTATTTTTATTGAATTTTGAAGGCGAAGTGTATGGAGAAACGGCCACCGTGGAGGTGGTGAGGAAAATTCGGGATACGCGGAAGTTTGATTCGCCGGAAGAACTGAAGGCACAAATTGTGCAAGACATTGAGGATGTGAAACAAGTTCTCTATAATGACCCCACTTGACCCCACGCCTTGGAAACTCTCAAAGAATTTTTCCGCAAGCTGCTGCCCAATGAGCACCCCGTTCGACTTTTTTACCATAAGCTCGTGGCCATGGCGGCGGCCATTCGTTACAATTTTCCTGCTAATAAGATGGTGGTGATTGCGGTGACGGGAACCAAGGGGAAGACCAGCACCTCGAATATGATCCACCGTATTTTTACGGAGGCCGGTAAGAAAACGGGACTCCTTACCACTATTAATTTTAAGGTGGGTGAGGATGAAGAGAGGAACACCACCAATCACACGACCATCAGCCCTTTTCAGCTACAAAAAAAGATTCGTGAGATGGCGGATGCGCGCTGTGAAGTCTTGGTTTTGGAGGTTACGAGCCATGCTATTGTTCAAAATCGGCTTTGGGGAATCAATGTGGATACCGCGCTCTTCACCAATTTGAGCCAAGATCATTTGGATTATCACGAGACTATGGAGCGTTACCGTGATGCGAAGGGCGGTTTGTTTGAAAGGCTGAATTCGTCACCGCGCAAGCCAGGGGTTTCTAAAATTTCCGTGGTGAACCAAGATGATGCCGAGCACGAGTACTTCAACCGCATTCCAGCCGATCAACTTTTTGAATATGGAATTTTGAAAGGAACCTACGCTGCACGAAATTTACAGCCCAATGCAGAGGGAACAAAATTTTTGCTCAGAATTCCGAATGGAGAGATGGAAATTGACTTGAAAATTCCTGGCCAAATGAATGTTTACAATGCTTTGGCGGCGGCAACCGTAGCTACCGCGCATCAAATCAACTTACATACTATAAAGAAGGGCCTCGATTCCATGTTGCCGCTTCCTGGCCGTCTGGAGGTGATCGAAGAAGGTCAGCCTTACACGGTGGTGGTGGACTTTGCTCATACCGAGGAATCGCTTCGCCAAATTTTGCAGATGTTCCGTCAGCTCACCAAAGGGAAACTGGTTTTGGTTTTTGGAGCCACGGGTGAACGTGATCAGGGTAAGCGTCCTAAAATGGGAGCGGTGGCGCATCAGTTTGCTGATCAAATTATTTTGACCGACGACGATCCGTATAGTGAAGATCGTTTGAAGATTGCCGAGATGGTTCGTGGCGGAATCCCGCGCGTGGAAGGGCAAGGCTTTTGGCAGGTGCTCGACCGCAAAGAAGCGATCCGTTTGGGGCTCAGCATGGCTCAAACCGAACAAGACACCGTGATTGTGGCAGGGAAGGGTGCGGAGGCTTTTCAACTGGTGGGCCGACAGCGCATCCCGCACGACGACCGCCAAGTGGTGCGCGAATACCTTGCCAGGGCAGTGGATATTGAAGTGCCTCAACTATGATTCCAGGATTTTATATCATCGACAAGCCAACGGGTTGGACCAGCCACGACGTGGTTGCCAAAATGCGTGGTATTTTAAAAGAACGCAAGATTGGACATTTGGGGACGCTGGATCCTCTGGCCACGGGCGTTTTGGTGGTGGCGGTGGGCCGAGATGCAACCAAGCAGATCCAAAATTTTATGAAGCTTGATAAAGAATACGTGGTGGAGATGGAACTCGGGAAATTTTCCGATACCTACGATAGCGAAGGAAAAGTGCAGACGACGGATTTTGACCTGTCCAGTTTGGATAAAAAACTTGTTCAAGAGGCTATGGAGAGTTTTTGGGGTACAAGTATGCAAATGCCCCCGGCTTTCTCTGCAAAAAAAATCAACGGAAAAAAAGCTTACGAATTGGCGCGCGCCGGTAAACCCGTGGAACTGAAGCCGGTTGAAGTCTTTATGCAGGGGCGCGATATTGAAGTAGAAATGCCTTTTGTTCGCTTCACACTCACGGTTTCCAGCGGAACCTCTGTGCGCTCCCTCAGCCATGACGTGGGGCAAAAACTCGGTTGCGGTGCCATCATGACCGCGCTTCGTAGAACCCGCGTGGGTGATTTTAAATTGGAGGAGGCTCAAACTCTGGTGGACTTGGCTAAGAGCCAGTGAGTAAAATGATGAAAGTATTTTCTCGCCTATGACATTTTCCATTTTTCTCACGTCGCTTGGACTCACCTCCGCACTCGGGTGGCTGGTTATGCGAT
>CAYHHJ010000145.1:0-2996 GCA_964356405.1 uncultured Candidatus Peribacteria bacterium
CAACTCATTACGGGGATGATTTATGAGGGGCCACAGCAAATCAGCGAAATAAACCGTGGACTCGTGGAGCTCATGAAAAAAGACGGAATACGCAGCTTAGAAGACCTAGCTCGGAATTAGTCCAGATTCAAATTTCCACTGCCGCCAGGTCCACTATCCGTCCCGGAAGTAATGTTTGCGATGAGATCAAAAATCTCACCGAGGTTGATGTATTCAATCACATTGAGCCCCATGGCGCGTCCAACAACGGCCACAATGGCCACGGAAAGCATGGTTACCACCAGTCCAATGATTGCATAACGAATGGTAGACACCGCTTGTTTGATTTTATCTTCTTGTCCTCCGGAAAGAATGAATGAGATACCTCCGAAGAAAATAAAGACCACGCTCAGGAACCCGGAAACGATAATAGCGTAGGCAATAGCCCGGTTGATCACTTCCAAAGCGTCGTATTGTTGGGCAACGTCCAAAATCGATCCTTCGGTAACGGTGGCGATTACAAGAGAAGCAAAGTTCATAGCCAAGTTAGTTTACACGGATGCGCCCTCTGGTTCAACGATTTTCAAATTATATCGGGAATCGAGCTTAGCGCCCATCATTCGGAGCAGCACACGGAGCGACTTTGCAGTCTGTCCGGCCTTCCCAATGATCTTTCCCATGTCTTCCTTATTCACCTTGAGAGTGATGAGAACGCCCAAATCATCTACGGTTTGAGTCACTTCTACTTCTTCCGGGTGGTCTACGATGGCTTTTACGACAAACTCAATAAAATCACGAGCATTTTCATGTATATCAGAAGCCATATGAATGGGTTAAGGGTTACGCAGCAGGAGTCTCCTCAGCTGGGGCCTCAGCCACAACTTCAGGTTCAACTGCAGGAGTCGCATCAGTTTCGGGCGCTGCGACAGGCGCTTCAGGAGCAGGCGTAGGTGCAGGAGCTGCAGCTGCTTGAGGAGCTTTTGGAGCTTCAGCAGGTGCGTTCTTGCTCACAGTTTTCTTGTTTCGGCGTGCGATGTACTTTTCCATTCCAGCCATTCCGTTGTTCTTCAAGAGTGAAGCCACGGTGTCGGAAGGTTGAGCACCTTTAGAAATCCAAAATTCAATTCGTTCTTTGTTGAAATCGATAGTCTTCCCTTCCCCTGGATTGTAAAAACCAAGAATTTCTTGATTCTGGCGCTTAACGGCCTTAGCCTTTTCAGCTAGTACAATACGAAACGCTGCTTGATTTTGCTTACCAATTCGGGTCAGTCGGATTACCTGCACAAGTTCAGGGATTAGAAATTATTGCTTACCGATTTTAGTCAGGAAGCGGAAATTGTCAAGCACTTCGCAAGGTGAAGCTAAAAAAAGCGGCTTTGGCTAGGCTTCCACAACCGTCCTCAAATCCTTCACCCAGTCCTTACCGAGGTGTAGGTTGAGCTTCATGAGGAGGTCATGGCGATGCACATAGACGCGCTGCGCCCACACACTGCTGGGCACAGCCACCGTGAGCACGCCGCCTTTAAAGAATTTTGGGTGCACAGTTTTTGGCAAATCGTCGCCCACAATGGTGGGAAGCAAACCTTGAAAACGCGCACAGACCAAACCGGCCCGGGCCTCGCGGGTCAATTTATATTTTTTGAGCGCTTGCGGGATGAAATTGGTGAAGTGTATGAATTCGTTCATTACTTTTTCTTGGGGATAGACTCGAGAATTTCAGTATAGATCTCGAGTGTCTTTTGAGCCATCTTTTCCCACGAAAATTTAAGACTGTGCTTAAGGCCGCACTCTCGCAGCTCCTTTTGCAAATTCTCGTCGAGCAGCACTTTACGGATGCTGTTGGAAATATCTTCGGGATCGTACGGGTCAAAATAAATGGCACTGGCCTCCCCACAAATTTCTGGGATGCAGGAAACTTTTGAAGCCACTACAGGGGTTCCACATCGCATGGCTTCCAGCGGGGGAAGTCCGAACCCTTCATATAAAGAAGGGAACACATAAGCGGTGGCGGTTTGGTACAAGGCCACGAGTTCTTTCTCGGGAACCATGCCAGTGTAAATCACGTGATGTTCCAGGCCGAGTTCCTTAACGGTGCGCTTCACCTCTGGGTAATACGGATCTTCTTCGCCGGTGATCACGAGTTGCAAATCATGCCCTTCGGGCCCCTCGCGGAGCAGCGCAAAAGCCTTGATCAAATTCACTAAATTTTTGTGCCCGCGCCACACGCCGGTGTAGAGCAAAAAGTTCCGGGTGATGCTGTATTTGCGGTGCAGATCTTCCTGAGTTTCTTTATCACCACGAGGTCCAAATTCCTCCCCCACTCCCTCGTAAATCACCTCCACTTTGGAGGGCGACGTTCCGGCAATTTCCACCAAGTCAGCCTTTGTATTTTCGGAAACGGCGATCACTTTTTTAGCATTGCGCACGGCTGCTTTGAGCACCACGTTGTAGGCCATGCGGTAAAACGCAGAGTTCATTTTTTTGCCCGGAAAGAAGGAAAGCGTCAGATCGTGAATGGTCACCACCGAAGGCTTGCGGTACAAAATCGGCGCATTGAAATGCGTAAAATGCATGAGGTCCAGCTTGGCTCGTCGCAGGGTCCACAAATAGCCCAGCTGCTCGCGCACCGAGTAGTGTTTGGCCTTCACGAGCACCTTCTTCACTTTGCGGCTTTCTACAAACTTGCTGTACTCAGGTTCGTTCATAAAAAGCACATATTCATTCTTGTCGTCGAGTTCGGTCAGAGCTTTCACCAGTTCATATACATAGCGCCCGATTCCCGTGAATTCGGTGCTGTACATCCGCGCGTCGATTCCAATTCGCATAGGGAACTTTTAAGCCTTGATGTTCTACAGCAAGTTCCGTGGAAGAACAACCCCCTAAACCCCGCCCCAGGAAACCTCTTGCATCCAAAAGATGCTTTTGCTAAAGTGCGTTGGCTTTCAAAAGCCATCTTGGGATGGTAGCTCAGTTGGTTAGAGCGCTGCCCTGTCACGGCAGAGGTCGCGGGTTCGAGT
>CAYHHJ010000146.1:0-2987 GCA_964356405.1 uncultured Candidatus Peribacteria bacterium
ACTGCTGGCTAAGCAATACAAATGCGAAGGCTACCGTCTGCAATTCAACGTCGGCGAAAAAGGCGGCCAGGTGATTTTCCACCTGCATTTACACATGATGGGATGGCTGTAGACCCCTGCACTTTCTGCGAATCCATTCCCGATTTCCTAGCCGTAGAAAAGCTGATTTTGATAACCCGACAAATACGAAAATGCCCCAGCTGCGGCAGCTATTTTGAGTTCAACTATGATCACGACGGTGAATACACCGATGAAAGCATCGAGCGCATCAAGCCCGAGCACCTGAAAGAAGTACTCGAAGAGCACATCCTGAACCAAGACTTACTCATCCACAATTTTGCGGAGCGAGACGATGAATGAGCAAAATACACCGTTGAAGAAGCTGAAAAAGACAAGGCAGCCTTAGAGCTTGTTTTAAAATTGTCCGGGAAAGCATGATTGCCACTTGGCCCAGTTGATGACTTGGTGAAAATTCTTACCCTGTATCGGCGCAATTTTTGCTTGAGAATTGTAGCGACGAACCACGCTCGCCACTTCTTCCCAAAAACCCGTTAGAGAGGCGACCACTCGATCCACATTTTCCGGAATTTTTTCTATATCTTTCGGAACGAGAGAGTTAAAAGTTCCATAAACATTAGGTTTTTCCACTCTGGAATAAGGTAAATGCTCGCTTTTATAAATTCTAGAATCGTCAAAACGGAGTTCCAGGCCTCCGGCGTCAGAAACCACGCCAAGCAAATCCTTACACAATTGTTCTCGTTCTTGAGTAAAAGAAGGGTCAGGTGAAAAGGCCAATTCCAAAATGGCACGGTGCGGGTACCAAGAATGAGTGTTATTAAATTTTTCAAAACCTCGCCCCGCTTGAGCTAAAATATGCCCAGAGCAGCTAAAACCGGAGTCGATTACGTAAGGGAGATCCCACAAAGCGGGAACGATTTCTCGTACAGGTTCTTCAATGTACCCAGTCATTCGCTCGTAACGCTCACGTAAATCTTTTTCCATTTTTATAAAAAATAGAAATCATTATAACTCGATTCTGTGCATGCACAATCTGTAAATATACGCTTTAAAACTACCCGTCAATACTCATCATGAAATCTGGATTCTTTTCTGCCACGGTGTCCATATAGGGCCCACTTGCGTACTCAACAAAGTCATCGTAACTCATTTGATCGATAGCTGCTTTTTCATCGTCGTTTAAGACACCGGCCTGATCATTTATGACATGCACCTTCATAGCACTCATTCGATCTTCATTTGCGGTCTGACCGATGTATTGTTTCCAACGGTCTGCTCGCTGCGCAGGACTGTCATTCTCTGAACCTTCAAATAGACCACTACCCTGAGGCGTTGGTATCTCTGGCTGCTCGATCTCTATCTCATTATCTAGTGAGCTGAGACTTTCACGGTCCTCTTCTTCCTCAAAAGCATCCTCTTCAACAGGTGACTCCAGGATAGCTTCAGGTTCTTGCACATTCAGAGTAGACGCCACTTTTTCAGTGCCCTGACTCTTCTTAACATTTAACGATCCTGAGCAATCCCAAGTAAAAGTTTGACCGTTTAAATTAAGGAGCACCCGAAGTACTCCCGGCTTTGCTTGGATTACAAGTGGAGGTGATACCGACCCCAAATCACTCAGATTTTTTTCTAAAGCGACAAGCACCTCTTGCGGAGCCTGGTAACGTTCAGAAGCAGTATTCAGTAGTCCAACACCAAAACAAATAAGACTAGAAAGTTCAGCCGCTTTGTTAGCATCCACCAACTGATTGAAGCGGCTAACCCCCTTATCACTTAGACCTGAAATATCAAAAATAGAGTAGGAAAGTTTCTGTGCCATTGAAGGAAGTAGAATTTCCAATTGCTTGTAAAAAGACTCGGTTTTCAACTTTGGATTTTCTTGCTTTAACGTTTGGAGTCCATCACGAATCTGCATCAAAGCTTCACGGCGTTCGTACTCAGCCGCTTCAAGTTTTCGTTCAGAGGCCAAAGTCTCCAATTGAGCCAAGCTTAAAACAACAGGCTCCTTTTCTTTGGAGCTCTCTTGGGGCACGGAGGGAAGTCTATCGGTCATTTAGGCGAATTTATGAACTACTTTGAGCCAAATCTCCTTGAGGGCTTCCACGCTGGCATGGGCGAGTTCTTGGAGTTGTTTCACTACCATTCGGAGTTGCGCCACAGCTTCACTGAGCATGGCGTAGTTGTGTTTATACTTTTTTACGTCGCTTTCCAAAGATTCCTTCTTTTTCAAAAGTTCCAGCTTCACTTCCTTTCGCATCGTGGATTCTTGAGGCGCGGTTGCCAAAAGTCGTTCACGAAGTGCCATGCGGTCGTCTAAATCTGCGAGTTGTTTCTTTTCTTTAGTCGCATTCGAGGTATCGTCATCGCCTTTTTTACCTTGGCCCTGGGCCTTATTTTCAGAAGCGCCTTCTTTAGCGATTTCACTCACTTCGCCAGAGACCAATCCGGTTTCGGCATCTAAAGCCGCATCGGGAACTTCGGTCGCGACAAGAACCTCTGAACTATTCAGATTTTCCTCGGGACCCGACTTTGAGTCTTTAAAAGGGTTCATTGCGGCTTGATAAACGCTCTAAGTATACGCCAAACCTGATGATTGGTCAATTTCCTTGTCTCTGTTGAACAGGTATGGTTTTATTATGGCCATGAAAGAAATTGCAAAGGCCTATTCCGCCAAAGACCACGAAGATTCCCTCTATAAAATGTGGGAGGAATCCGGTGCTTTCGCGCCTTCAGACGATATGAGCAAGGAGCCGTATTCCATCATGATGCCGCCGCCCAATGCTACGGGCACTCTGCACTTGGGCCACGCGACCATGCTGGCCATTGAGGATATTTTAATCCGCTTCAAACGGATGCAAGGTTTTGCGACGCTCTATTTGCCGGGAACTGACCACGCCGGGATTGCTACCGAAAGCAGAGTTATCAAGGAACTTCAAGACGGAGGAATGAAAAATCCTCGTGAGGAACTC
>CAYHHJ010000147.1:0-2957 GCA_964356405.1 uncultured Candidatus Peribacteria bacterium
CGTGTGTCCTCAAGTCCATAGCCAAGTCATCAGACGAATGTTCAGCACCTGAACCTGGAGCGAGCGCTCTCAAAACACCACTGAGTATAACCTCGCTCGCTCGACCATTTGTTAAGGCTACTAAATCGAATAAAACGCTTCTGTCCTTTGGATAAGTCGCGTCACAAGGACGGGCAGGCCTCGCCATTATGTCACATCGATTTCCTTGGCTGCCTCCCAATCGTTTTGTGAAGTGAGGTGTACCTAAACCTAGGATCGTCCTTCTAATGTCTGTGATAGGCTCTGGTTTAAAGTTGTTCATAAGTATTGAAGGTTTTAAAGATTTAAAATCACCCAGCGGCTTCCTTGATAGGAAACCTCCGGGTTGGAGAGAAGGACTTTTAGGTCCTTTTTACCCCTTTTTTACACAGGTGGGCACTTGTCCTGTTTATGAATTGTGTACAGACTATAGCCCTAATTTTATTTTTGTCAATCATTTAGTTTTTAACCCAATGGGGAAAAGCAGCTAGAATAGATGTATGCGTTTCGACATTCTCACTCTCTTCCCCAGTCTCGTCCTTCCCTATTTTGAAGACTCCATTTTAAAACGAGCCGTGGACAGCGGGAAAATCACCGTGGCTGTGCACAACATCCGCGATTACAGCACGGAGCGCCATCACAAAGTGGACGACAGCCCTTACGGCGGAGGCAGCGGAATGGTCATGGCTTGCCAACCTTTGTACGATGCAATCAAAGCGGTGAAAAAGCTCAATACGGGGCCAGTGATCTTCATGAGTCCTGTCGGTAAGCGTTTCACACAGAAAAACGCTTTAGAACTCTCGAAATTGGGCTTAAATCAAAGGAAAAACTCTAAGAAAGGTTTGATTTTGCTCTGCGGACGTTACGAAGGCATCGATCAGCGCGTCATCGACCTCTTGGTGGACGAAGAACTTTCGATCGGAGACTTTGTTCTAACCGGCGGAGAATTGCCAGCCCTCACGGTGGTGGACGCAGTGGCCCGACTCTTGCCTGGCGTACTCGGTGACGACAACAGTGCCCACGAGGAATCTTTTAGCGACGCCCTAGAAGGCATGCTGGAATACCCTCATTACACCAAACCTGAAACCTTTAAAGGTCAGTCCGTGCCTCCTGTTTTATTGTCGGGCAACCACGCCCTCATCAAAAAGTGGCGAATGGACAAACGTCGCAAGTCAGAACTTTAAAAAACTCCAACGCCGCATGAATCCTCTCTACACTCTGCCTCTTTCATCCCTATTCAAAGAGTTGAAAAGCCATTCCACAGGACTCACCAGTAAAGAAGCTGTAAAACGTCTCGCTGCCTTTGGCCTAAATCGTATCGAGAAACGCGAAGGGAAAGGCCCTTTCAGAATTTTCCTAGAACAATTCATGAACTGGATGGTTGCGATCCTTTCCATAGGAGCCGTGATCAGCGGGTTTTTAGGGGACTGGATCGACGCCGTGGCCATCGGACTCGTGATCGTGCTGAACGCAATCATCGGTTTTCTACAAGAATACAAAGCAGAAAAAGCCATCGAAGCTTTGAGGAAAATGACCGCCTCCTACGCCCTGACTCTGAGAGACGGAACTCTGCAAAAAGTGCCTGCCGAACAATTGGTGCCCGGAGACATCGTGGTTTTGGAAGAAGGCAGCCAAGTGCCAGCCGACGGACAACTTCTAGAGGTGGAAGGAATGAAAGCGATCGAAGCCAGCCTCACAGGGGAAAGCAATGCCGTAGAGAAATCCATCCTGCTTCCCAAAAAAGCAGAGAGCTTAGGAGATTTATGTCACATGGTTTTCATGGGAACAATAATCAGTCAGGGACATGGGCGCATGGTGGTGCTTCAAACGGGAATGAAAACGGAGTTCGGCCAAATCGCACAAATGGTTCAAGACCAAAAAGACGAAGACACTCCTCTTCAAAAAAAGATGAATCAACTAGTTAAAAGCCTCAGCACCTTGATTCTAATCGTGATTGCCATCGTGTTCGTCGTGGCGGTGCTCCAAGGGAAAAGCATGGGAGAAGTCCTTTTGCTCTGCATCAGTTTGATGGTGAGCGTAATCCCTGAAGGACTCCCCACCATCATCACGCTCACCTTGGCACTCGGCGTCCAAAAACTCGCGAAAGAAAACGTCGTGGTCAGGCGGCTCTCCGCAGCAGAAACCTTCGGCAGCACCGACATCATTTGCACCGACAAAACAGGAACCCTGACTCAAAACCAAATGACCGCGGAAGCCATCTACATGAATGGTTATTGGAAGGACATTCGTGGACAAGGCTACTCACCTGAAGAACGCTTCACCACAGCCTCCAAAGAAGAAGATTTGCTACTTCAAATTGGAGCGTTCTGCAACAACTCCACTCTGTTTAAAAACAAAAATCTTTGGGGCATCACGGGAGATCCAACCGAAGGCGCTCTGCTGACTTTGGCACAAAAAGGTGGCATCGAATTGGAAACTTTGCAAAAGAAAAATCCACGACGAGAGGAGTTGGTTTTCGACTCGTTTCGTAAGCGCATGTCCACCGTGCAAGGCAACACAGTGATGACCAAAGGCGCGCCCGACTCGGTGCTGGAAGTGTGCACTCATCTTTTAGAAAATGGCGCCACTGTTGCGCTCACTCCTCAAAAAAAGAAAGCCATCCTCAAACAAATTGAACTCAAATCTTCGGCCGCCTACCGCGTGCTGGGAATGGCCTTCAAAGAAATAAAAAAGAACGAAAAAGGCAAAGAAGAAAACCTCGTCTTTGTGGGATTGGTGGCCCTCATGGATCCACCCCGGGAAGAGGCCAAAAGGGCCATCGAAATTTGTAAGGAAGCGCAGATTCAAGTCATCATGATCACAGGCGATCACGCCCTGACCGCCGCTGCCATTGGCAAGAAATTGGGCCTAGAAACAGACCGCGTCCTCACCGGCGCAGAGCTGGAAACCATGAACGACAGAGCCCTTTCGAATGCGTT
>CAYHHJ010000148.1:0-2925 GCA_964356405.1 uncultured Candidatus Peribacteria bacterium
AAATGATTGATTATTTTCTGGAGAATTTCTAGCAGCCCGCTTTTCCCTATATCCCGCATTATACCATAAAAATAGTTTTCAGTAAACCTAGCCGGCTACAAAAAAAGGCCCGTCCGAGGAGGGCCCTTTTAAATTTATTTACTTACGCCAACTTCAGCACCTTGTACTGAGCTTTTCCGTGAGGCATTTCCACCACAACGGTGTCACCCACTTTAGCGCCAATCAAAGCCATACCCACTGGAGATTCGTTTGAGATACGGTTGTTGAATGGATCGGCCTCAGTTCCTCCCACGATCATGATTTCCATCTCTTCATCTTTCTTAATGTTGAGGATTTTAACCTTTGCTCCAATTTCAATCACTTGCTTGGAATGTTGCTTTTCGTCAACCACCTTAGCCATCTTGATCTGACCTTCGAGCTCCATGATACGTCCTTCCATGAAGGCCTGTTCGTTCTTTGCTTCTTCATACTCAGAGTTCTCAGAAAGATCTCCGTAGCTGATGGCTTCCTTCAAACGTTCAGCAATTTGCTTACGCTTAACGGTAGACAAAAATTCGTATTCATCCTGAAGCGCCTTGAGACCTTCTTTGGTCATCATGAGTTCTTCATCGGTCTGAATCGCCGCAACAGCGGTTTGTTTTTTAGGAGCAGGTTCTTTGATAGCTTTTGGCATAAAAAGGGTTAGTTAGAGACAGGGAGGGAGACTCAGCTCCGCCGAGTGATCAGAAGTAGGAGCGAATCTTAACACTCTTTGGGTGTTCGCGCAGCTTGTGCAACACTTTCGCTTCAATTTGACGAATACGTTCGCGAGTCACACCGAATTCATTTCCCACTTCTTCGAGCGTGTGCCCGATTCCATCCTTGAGTCCAAACCTCATTTCAATGATCTTACGTTCACGAGGCGACAAATACTGAAGCATTTCGTGAATGTTCTCTTTAATCAGCTGACGGTTGGTCTGTTCAGATGGAGACAAAGCATCGTCATCTTCAATAAAGTCCCCCAGTTTGCTGTCTTCCTCGGCTCCAACCGGTGCCTCAAGAGAAACGATGTCCTGAGAAATTTTGAGAATGTGACGAACCTTCTTCTCATCCATATCCATTTCTGCTGCGAGTTCTTCAATCAGTGGTTCACGCCCAAGTTCCTGCACGAGTCGTCGTTGCGTGTGGGTGAGCTTGTTGATGGTCTCCACCATGTGCACCGGAATACGAATCGTTCGAGCCTGGTCCGCAATCGCGCGGGTAATGGCCTGACGAATCCACCAAGTTGCGTAGGTTGAGAACTTGAACCCTCGGTTTGGATCGAATTTTTCTACGGCACGGAAGAGACCAATATTTCCTTCCTGAATGAGATCCAAGAAGCTGAGTCCACGTCCGATATACTTTTTAGCAATGGAAACCACCAGACGAAGGTTGGCTTCCGCCAGTTTTGCCTTAGCCGATTGATCTCCCTTTGCAATTTTACGAGCCAAATCCGCCTCCTCCTTAGCGGTGAGCAGATCCACTTTTCCGATTTCACAGAGGTACATACGAATCGAGTCGTTCGCAATTTCAGAAAGATCCACTACTTTTTTCACTTTTTCTTTCTTTTTCAGTATGGGCGCAGGGGCCGCTGCTGCAGTTTTTCCCTCATCTTTACCTTTCTTTTTCTTTTTTGAATCCGCTTCTTCAGGAACCACCGCTCCTTCAGGAACCTCTTCATCCTCATCGGTCGTTTCTTCAAACTCACCTTCCAAAACTTCAGCTTCAGCGAGCTTAATAAGCTCCGCATCCATCAAATCTTCATCAGCAGGCTCGTCGTCGTCTTTCTCCTTCTTTCCCCAGATCATCTCATCCTTCACATCAATGAGTTCAATTCCAAGCTCCAAAAGCAGCGTATAAACCTCATCGGCAAACTCAATATCATCTTCCAGGTTTGGAAGGGCGTGCATGAGCTCCTGTTGAGTCACAAATCCACGTTGGCGGCCTTTATCGATGAGATCACGGACTTCTTGCGGGTACTTCGCTAAGTTCTCTTCCGAGAAATGTGCAATAAACTTTTTAGTCCGAGCCATGCGGTTGGATTAGTGATTCGAAGTAGAGCAGAAGGATCAATTTTTCAAATTCTTGTTGGATCTCATCTGGCAGAGAATTTTGTATCTCAGCTTCAAAGGCCAATTTCTTCAGTTCGGGTCCATTTTCTTGACCAGCGTAAAACGAGTCATCCACCACGCCCTGCGCATTATAGTAATCCGTAACCTTATTGTAAACAGCAGTTTCGTTTCCCAAAATAGCCTCAAAATGACTATAAAAATCCTGATACTGCTCGGGGCTGAGCCGGTGCATGGGCTCAATCAGATTGGTAGCCAACGCCAATTTTTCGAAATGATCGAAGTTTTCTAGCATCTTCCAAGAGTCAAAAAATGGCTTTGGGTAAACCAAAAGTAAAGAAATGAATTGGCGTGCTAAGCGGTCTTTTTTCGCCATCTTCACCAGCTCTGGTTTTTCAGTTTTTACCTTAGCGTGCGTGCGCTGCGATTTAATCTGATTCAAATAGTCATAGAGCATGCTCGTGGGCGAGCCCACTAATTTGGAAAGTTCCTTTAAATAATGGTCGAGTTCCACCGGATGCTGCGTACCTTGCAGCACTTCCACCATATAATCCGTAAAATCGCGCTTTCCCTTGGCTGTTTTAAGGTCAAACAATGCCTGTCCTTCCTGCAAAAAGTGATCCAAGTACGGCACCTTGTTTTCCACCGCCGTGCTCCAAATCTTGGGGTCTTCCTTAACAGCATCCGCGGCGTCCTTGCCCTGTGAATTCTGCACCACAAAGAGTTCAAAACCCATGGGCTGAGCAATCTGGACGCCGCGCAGTAGCGCGGCCTTTCCTGCGTTGTCGCTATCAAACGCAAAAGCAATTTTCTTGGTGATGCGGCGAATGAGCTTGAG
>CAYHHJ010000149.1:0-2913 GCA_964356405.1 uncultured Candidatus Peribacteria bacterium
ACCACAACCTCATCATCCACGACGATGCACTCGAGGCGGCGGTTAAACTTTCCAAGCGTTATGTGAACGACCGCTTTTTGCCAGACAAAGCCATCGATGTGATGGACGAAGCCGCCGCCCTCAAAGGCATGGTGAGCAAACAAGAAAGCGATGTGCTTAAAGAGTACCAACGTCAGATCAAACGCATCACTAAGGAAAAGGAAAAGGCCGTGACCGATCAGGATTACGAAAAAGCCGCAGATCTTCGACAGCAAGAGCTCATCCTCCTCGAAAAAATTGAGGAAGAAAAACACGTTAAGATTCCCCGAGAAATGCGCGGAAGCATCGACGGTGAAGATGTGGCTCGTGTGATTTCCCGCATGACCGGAGTTCCTGTAACCAAGCTCGTAAAAGAAGATGTGGATAAGCTCAAGAGTTTGGAGGACACGCTTAAACTCAATGTGGTGGGTCAAGAAGAGGCTCTCAAAAAAGTCGCTATCGCCATCCGTCGCAGTCGAACGGGAATTTCCAGCAGCAAGCGCCCTATCGCGTCCTTTATCTTCCTTGGGCCTACCGGGGTTGGTAAAACTGAACTCGTAAAAACCCTCGCCCGCGAGATTTATCACGATGAAGATTCTCTGATTAAGATCGACATGTCTGAATTCATGGAACGTCACAACACCTCACGGCTCACGGGTACCACCGCGGGTTACGTTGGGTACGAAGAAGGTGGACAGCTCACCGAAAAAGTGCGCCGCAAGCCTTACAGCGTGATTCTGTTTGATGAAATTGAAAAAGCTCATCCTGATGTGTTCAACATCCTCCTCCAAATTTTGGAAGACGGAGTGCTCACTGATGGAAAGGGCCGCAAAGTGGACTTCACCAACTCTATTATCATCATGACTTCCAACATTGGAGCCCGCAAACTCACCGAGGGGGCTGCTCCAATTGGATTCAAACTCAATTCCAGCGAACTCGATGCTGCCTTACAAACTTTCGAGCATAAGAAAGAAGAAGTGCTCAAAGATTTAAAGGATCACTTCAAACCGGAGTTCCTCAACCGTGTGGACAACATTGTGGTGTTCCGACCACTCACCCACGAAAACATTAAACAAATTGTGGAGATTCATGTGCGCGACCTTCAAAAACATATCAAGGATAAGGGCATTGTGCTCGAGCTCACTCCTGAAGCGCTCGACCTCTTGGCTACGCTGAGCACGGACCCTGATTACGGGGCTCGTCCGGTTCGCCGTAAGGTGCAAGAGCTGATTGAAGACCCACTTTCCCAAGGCTTCCTCGATGAGGAATTCGGTGAAGGAGACACGGTTCAAATCATCAAAAAAGATGATAAAATCGAGCTCAAAAAGAAGGCGCCACGTGCTAAGGCTGGTCTTAAAAAGAAGGCTGAGGAGAAATCTGCTTTACAGGTAGAGGAAAAGTAATTAGAATCGCGGAGCTTTACTCTCTTCAGTATCAAGTCATAAGGTTGCTGAATCGTAAGGCTCTATATAACTAATTCAACCTTATGCATAAGACTTATGTCTGTACAAACTATAGTGGTTCCTATGGACCAACTCATGCAGGAGTCTCCTGCTTTCACTCTTCCTGAACCTGGTGCGATGGTTACGGGGACGGTGGTTTCTATTGAAAAAAACTGCATCATCATCGATATGGGTGGTGTTTTAACAGGTATGATCTCCGGACGTGAAATCAAAGATTCCATGGGAACTTTGACGGATCTTAAGATTGGAGATGAAGTGGCTTCATGTGTACTTGAACCTGAAAACGAAGATGGTCTCGTAGTACTTTCACTCCGACGTGCCAGCCAAGATAAGACTTGGGATAAATTTGTTAAGGCTTACGAAAACAATACGACTCTCAAAGTTCGTCCTAAAGAAGCGAATAAAGGAGGTCTCTTGCTGGATGTGGATGGAATCAAAGGATTCATCCCTGTTTCTCAATTGGCTCCCCTGCACTACCCTCGTGTGAACGGTGCGGACAGCGCTAAGATCCTTTCTCGTCTGCAAGACTTGATCGGTATCGAATTCAGCGTGAAGATCATCAGCCTCGATAAAGAAAACGGAAAACTCATTCTTTCTGAACGAAGCGCTTACGAACGTGAACGAAGCGATGCACTTTCTGGCCTCAAGGCCGGAGACACCGTTTCTGGAACCGTTAGCGGTATCGTTAAGTTCGGTATCTTCGTGGCCTTCGACGGTCTGGAAGGTCTCGTACACATCTCTGAAATCGCTTGGGGACACGTTTCTGATGCTCACGACTTCGCTCGCCTCGGCGACCGTGTGGAAGTGAAGATTATCGGAATCGATGGAGACAAGATTTCTCTGTCTATGAAGCAACTCACTAAAGATCCATGGGAAGAAATTGAGAAGAAATACAAGGTTGGAACCAAGATCAAAACTAAGATCAGCCGACTCGCTCAATTTGGAGCTTTCGTTCAACTTTCTGATGACATCACCGGACTTATTCACAACTCTGAAATCGCTGGAAACCCAGAAGATCCTGCTAAGGTTCTCGAGGTTGGTCAGGCCGTGGAAGCTCGTGTGATCGAAATCAACAAGGACGAAAAACGTATCGGGCTCTCCCTGCTTGCAGAAGGAGAATCCGCTGCGGAAAAGAAAGCGGAAAAGAAAGCGGCTAAGAAAGAAGCGAAAGAAGAAGTAGCTGAAGAAGCTGCTGACGAAGGTGAAGAGGAGAAGAAGCCTAAGAAAGCTAAGGCTAAGAAGGAAGAAGGTGAAGAAGCTGCGGCGTAGTTAGAAAACAGGAAAAGACCTTGCTTCGGCAGGGTCTTTTTTGTTAGTTTTACCTCATGAATTCACAGCTAACAGAAGAGAAGAAGCGGCCAAATCATGTTTTTATTTCTTTAGTTACTTTTGTTTTTTTAATCAGTACGGTTTTCCTTTTAAAACTTATAAA
>CAYHHJ010000150.1:0-2871 GCA_964356405.1 uncultured Candidatus Peribacteria bacterium
TATCTACAATGGCTAAAACCCGTTCACCCGTATTAAAGCTAATACGAAACACAGCCTCGGGTTCAGCATTTAAAATTTCAGGCGAGATTTGTGCAGGTTCCAGTTGAACGATTTCACCAATATCCTTTCTCGTTTCTTCCACTTCTTTCCGTACCGCTTCGAGCCATTTTCGCTCAAGGTCTGCCATCACCAGTTCCATCCTCAAATGTCTGGGGGTTTCATATGCACTGATCTGTCGATCCACTCGATGAAGCGCTTCCACGTAAGCTGGCACATCACTTGGCAAATCCCCTTTCTCCAGTGCCACTTGTCCCAAAAGCACAATTTCAAAATTCGCCAGAAAACCATCTGCCTTAATGACACTAACCGATTGAAGCATACCCATAAGCCACTCAACCATGGCTTCACTCAAATCACCACGTTTACAACCGGCCCCCAGCATAGCCGCTGCGTCTTTCAGACTATTTCCAGACAACAACTCTTCATTTTCAATGTCAGCGATCGCTTGGTCTATTTGATCCATATTTAAGCTTATGGGCAACTATACCACAGAAGGAGAGAAAGTCCAGATTAGCTAAATCCGCCAAAGAAGAGTATACTAAGAGTGTTAGAGTAAAATAAAAATGAAAACGAAAGAGAACAATTACGCATTTATAGACGGTCAGAACCTCAACTTAAGCATTAGGGAACTCGGCTGGAAACTGGACTACAAAAAGTTCCGGGCTTACTTAAAGGATAAATATCAAATTTCCAAGGCCTTCCTATTCATAGGATTCCTTGAAGAAAACGCTGAGCTCTACAAAGCGCTCACGGCGGCCGGTTTCACTTGTGTGTACAAACCCACGCTCGTGCACAACGGCATCACTAAAGGTAACTGCGACGCCGAACTTGTGCTGCAGGCCATGATCGAATCCAAAAACTATAATAAGGCTGTAATCGTAACCGGCGACGGAGACTTTCACTGCCTCGCCCAGTACCTGATTCAGGAGAAAAAACTCAGCAAACTGCTGATCCCCAATCAACGCGCGTACTCGGCACTCCTAAAACGCTTCCCATCGGAATCGCTCGCCTTTATAAGTGACCTGCGCAAAAAACTGAGCTATTTCAAGCACACGAAAAAAGAGAGAACCTCATAAGGACCGACCCTTAGAAGGCGCTCTCCGTGGTGATTACAAGCGACACTATAGCAGTTTTTATTGCCTCTGACCAGAGGCTTTGCCATACTGCACATACAATTAACTGTTTTTGAAATGGCACCTATTACCGTACAAACTCTTGTGAACGCTCCCCTTCAAAAAGTCTGGGATGCCTGGACCAAGCCTGAACGCATCACCAAGTGGTGTTTTGCCTCCGATGACTGGGAAGCACCTGCTGCCGAAAATGACCTGCGCGTGGATGGACGATTTTCAACCACCATGGCCGCCAAGGACAAAAGCATGAGCTTCGATTTCGGTGGCGTTTACACCGCCGTGCAAGAACACGCCGTGATTGAATACACCATGGACGACGGCCGCACCGTAAAAGTTACTTTTGAAGAAACCCCTGAAGGAGTGAATGTGGTTGAAAGCTTCGACCCCGAAAACGAAAACTCCGAAGAAATGCAACGCGCCGGTTGGCAGTCCATTATGGATAATTTCAAAAAATACACCGAGACTTTAGCTTAAAGGGAACCTTCGTCTCCGACGAAAGAGAATAACTTCTCTTGTATTCGCCCCCAGCGGTGTCCCCCATCTGAGGTTTCCATAATAAACTGGTGTCCAAAGAGATCAGCCAATTTATCTACTGTCAAAGACCCCACTTCCTTAATAGAAGTATCCGGCAGTCCACTCGCATCGTGACATAGTACATGAACGCTCCTTAAATTTTTGGGATAGGTCTGAGCTGAAACTGCATTATCCGCTGCCAAGGTCAGCCTCGACTGAAGAGGCCAGTTGTGAGCCAAAAAAACAAGATTCTCCGCATCCGTTTCTGCAATACTGTGGGCCACCTCCGTATAAGAAGTTCCCATTTGCTGAACCGTGATTTTAAGATCTACCGTTGGATTCAAGCCAGAAAGCTCAGAAACAATGGACTCTCCATCCGGAGCATCTGCCAAGCGTTCAAGCACAGTCTGAAGCCTAGGATCTTGAGCGTCGATAGTACCACGACCAAGATACAAGGGAGCTGGGACTTCACCCTCATCTATACGCAAAACAAGGGAAAGTTTACCCTGAGTTTGACCTGCAATTTCATTTATCAAAGCAACCGTTGTCGGTAAATTGCTGAATCGATTGGGGCCAGCTGCGACCACAAATTCCAAATTACCCTGCGTTTCACCAAGTTCAGCTGCTAGTTTGGCTTGTGTGCAGGTTTGGCCTGCTGAAACCGTTGGTTCATTTTGCCCAGGTAAGCCGACTAGATTAGAAACCCTCCCTGGCACAAGCATCAAGAGCGGCAGGACCAGCGATGTGGGTAATTTAAGCGACATGAAGCTAATTAGACCATATTTATCCATAAAAAGCAAGCATCCGGCCCTATTGACTTCACTCACTGTCCCCCTTATCATTCAACCACATGGTTGAATATACTTTAGAGCTCAATAACATTTTCAGCTGCCTGGCAGACCCCACTCGTCGCGACATTTTAAAGCGAGTTTCACAGGTAGGGCTATCGGTGAACGAAATAGCTGAACCCTACAAAATCAGCCTAGCGGCCATTTCCAAACATCTCAAGATTTTGGAAAAGGCGAAACTCGTCATTAAACATCGCAAGGGTAAGCAGCAGGTGGTGGAACTCTCCCCTGCCACCCTTAAAGAAGCAGCGGAATACCTTAAGTTCTACGAAAACATGTGGAACGACCGTTTCGATGCCTTAGAAAACTATTTAAATAAC
>CAYHHJ010000151.1:0-2848 GCA_964356405.1 uncultured Candidatus Peribacteria bacterium
ACCCCAAAAAACCTGGTAAAAGGCAAACGAGAATACATCCAATTAGGCGTGCGGGTTTATTCATCAAGCTTGAGTCTAGTACCGTCTATCCACAAAGGTCAATGCGTGACCCTTCTTTCCTGCTCGGCCGGTTCGGCCAATGCGGTGAACGTAATCTTCGTAAGACTCAGGCGCTTCGTAGTTGATAACGTGGCTCACATCAGGGATATCGAGACCACGGGCCGCCACATCGGTAGCCACCAGAATCTTGATTCGGTGTGCTTTGAACGCGTCGAGTGCTCGTTGTCGTTGAGATTGAGCCTTGTCTCCGTGGATACACGCCACTTCAAATCCAACATCCGCGAGGAACTTGGTAAGTTTGTCCACATTGCGCTTGGTTCGTGCAAAAATCAGCACTTTTTCGAAGTGTTCTTTCTTAAGCATGTCCACCAGCATTCCAATTTTATTGTCGGTTTGGCTCACCCACACCACGTCTTGATCCACATTCATAGAAGTTTCCTGTTTCTTCACAGAAACGGTGAACGGATCTTTCAAGAAAGAGTGAATCAAATCCTTCACTTCCTTTGGCAAAGTTGCCGAGAAGAAGAGGGACTGACGTTTTTCAGGAACATGAGACAAAATATGACGCACATCGTTGATGAACCCCATGTCCACCATTCGGTCGGCTTCATCGAGTACCACACGGCTGAAACGGCTGAGGTTGATGGCTTTTCGTTCAATCAAATCTTTCATACGTCCCGGTGTCGCGATCACAAATTCCGGGTCCATTCTTAAGTCACGAATCTGTCGGAAAATAGGCAAACCTCCCACACAAACCGCCGCATACAATCGAAGTCCACGGCTGAAGGCCATGAATTCTTGGTAGATCTGCGTCGCAATTTCACGAGTAGGCACTAAAATGATCACACGTTCCTTAGGTCCTGGCTGAATAGCCATGTGCAGGAGCGGGATCAAGAATGCCGCTGTTTTTCCAGTTCCGGTGTTGGCAATTCCCAATACGTCACGCCCTTCAGAGATTGGCAAAATGCTCGCATCTTGAATAGGAGTAGGGAATTTGTAGCCTTTCTTTAGGATGTTTCCACGAAGCTGAGGGTCCACAGGCAGGTCAGTGAATTCAAAAGACGGTACAAATACCTCTTCAGGTGTGGGTTCCGTTGCCTTTCGTTGGAAAAGAGCGGGGTCTATACTTGATCCTTTGCTAGCATTACGGTTGGGCCGTGGGCTCCTGCGGAACGAAGTTGGTCTTGAATTCTGACGTTTTCTAAACATTTGCGCTAAGTTTAAAACAAAAATAAGGGTAAGTCAAGTTTATTCCTTCTGGGAAAGTTCCTTGAGCATGTCTTGAAGATCGAACTCACTAATGGGGTGCATAGTATCTGCGTGCTCCTTCACATAAGCCACGCCCTCCTCATAGAGTTCCCAAATATGGGCCTGTTCCAAGTCTGTTTTTTCCTTAACATTCACTGTTTCAATATCAAAAGGGACACTTTTGGGAGCTGACTCTTTCCCATCAGTGAAGAAGTTATAAAGCCAAGGAGTACCTTTGAGGTAATAATTGTCTTCATGGAATTTGATGTTCATGAAGATTCCTTTGCTCGAATCTCCGCTAAAATCCGCCATGGCATCCTCAATAACATCTGCAGCCTTTGACTCCAAACCTTTGGACTCATAAAGCTTCAGTTCAATTTGTTCCGGCCTCAAGTAAAGCGCACCCTTTTTGTCGCCGAGCAAAGTTTCTTTGCCGTGTACCAATGTAAAAGTAGCCCCGAGGTCCTTGTAGACTTTTATCGCCTGAGTCACCACGTTCTTATGTTCACTAGCGACGGCAGCCGTCACCGGAGCATAGCCCATGAGCTCTGTTAAGTAAGCGTAACCGCCTTCTTCTTCAGTCGGCAAACCGGTGCTCAAGTCAATTTTATGAGTTTCATATTCCATGATTGTGTCATAAATCTCCGAATCACTCAGTTCGTGAAGCCCAGTGATGTCGAAATTCGAATAGTATGGGTTTGGAGGCCGTGTGTGGTACGAAACCGTCACATACGGCGAAGTCTTGAGCCGCTCAATCAAATCAGGAGCCTCAGCAACGTAAAGTTGCACCATAGGGTCGGTTAAATAGATGTTCACCGGGATTTCATATTCCTCATGAATATCAATCACCTTATTCACGGTTTCAATGGAGCTGTCGCCAAGCAGCCAGTCATGCACATTCAAAATGAACATGGTGTATTTGATGTCAGCCAGATCCAGCGTGGCTGTCTCGGTGCTGGGCGTCGTCACCGTCTCTATGGTCGGTTCGCTGTTGGTCTCTGCCGGAATATCTACGGGTTCAGTGGCGTCCGTGCAGCCAAGAAGAAAAATAAATACCAAGAAAAGAGTGAGAGGGCGAAGTGGTGTGAATGTCATATATGGGGTGGGTACGCGCGCATTCTATGTCGCAACGCCCAAGTGCACAAGCGCCGTCGGGATCAAGCAATTTTTCCTTTGAGAAAGTTTCAGCGCAGCTCTAGTCTTTTTTAATCCCTTCCTGAAGCCCTTCCACTACTGTACGGACTAAAGCTTTCTCAAATGCTTCTGTGGCCTCTTCATTGTCAATTTTTTCACCCGTGCTCGTAACGGCTCTCTTAATTCTGGCCTTCAATCTTTCAAGTGCATGCTGAAGCCGCGGGTCTTTTAACAAATCCTTCGCTATTCCGATGCCATCTCTTTCTATACCGCCAATGTCAGGTTTGTCTTTCATAAAAATTGCCAACAGAAATAGAGGTTAATCGTACATAGTTCAATTCAAAAAAACCAGTGTGGTTTTGCTACGAAAGTGTCGTTGCAAGTCATAAAAAAGGCTGTAGGATGA
>CAYHHJ010000152.1:0-2836 GCA_964356405.1 uncultured Candidatus Peribacteria bacterium
ATGCACAACCCCGCCGTATCCAAGTAGGAGACAAAATGGCCGGACGTCACGGGAATAAGGGAGTTGTATCCATCATCGTTCCAATCGAAGACATGCCATACATGCCAGATGGAACGCCAGTGGACATCGTTTTGAACCCACTCGGAGTATCCAGCCGTATGAACATCGGACAAATCCTCGAAACCCACTTAGGATGGGCTGCACAAAAGATGGGAATGTACGTTGCTACTCCTACTCTAAACGGAGTGACCAACGCACAAATCAAGGAAATGCTCATCAAAGCCGAGCTTCCTGAAGATGGAAAAATGCAACTTTTCGATGGAAAAACAGGAGAACCTTTCGACCACCGAAGCACCGTGGGAATCGCCTACATGCTCAAACTGGCCCACTTGGTTGAAGACAAAATTCACGCTCGTTCCGTTGGACCTTACTCTCTTGTTACGCAACAACCTCTCGGAGGAAAGGCTCAACACGGAGGACAACGTTTCGGAGAAATGGAAGTATGGGCGCTCGAGGCATACGGTGCCGCGCACATCTTGCAAGAAATGCTCACCATCAAATCCGATGATACCTACGGACGTGCTAAGGCATACGAATCTATCATCAAGGGTGAAGCCATCCGCAAACCTCGTACACCGGAATCCTTCAACGTACTCGTTAAGGAACTCCAGTCTCTTGGTCTCAATGTGGACTTGCTCCAATTGGAAGAAGACGTAGTAGTGGACGACGAAGAATACGTGGAACCTGAGGAAGAAGAACCATTACTCGATTCTCCAGGACCTGTCGTAGCTGAAGGCGGTGAAGCCGGATTCAGTGAAGAAGACGACAGTTTTGAAGACGACAGCGATGGTGAAGCGGCTCCTAAAGAGCCTGATATGGAAGAGGAGATTTAACATCACTTTAAATGCAAACCCTACTCTGGACTCTCATCCTAGTAAGCTCCCTCGCAGTGGCAGCAGCGGCCTCCCAGGTCTTTGCTGCCAAGGCAGAGGAAGGCGCACGAGCCAGCAAGCTCCCTCCCTTCATTTGGGGTGTGGTGCTCATGGCCCTTGGCGTCAGCTTGCCTGAACTCGTGATTTCAACAGTAGCTTCCGCTAAAGGGTATTCCTCTTTTGTCCCCGCTTACGTGTGGGGCGCAAACCTCGTCAACTTATTGTTGATTCTAGGTGTATGCGCATTTTCCACACGATCGTTAAGCGTGCAGAAAGAGAGCACCCTAAGGCAAGTGCCTTTACTGCTCGGTTCTTTGTTCTTGCTCGTAGTGCTTTCTGCCGACGGCAGCCTCACGGCCGTTGAAGGTGGAATCTTACTACTCGCGCTTGTGGTTTTCTTGGCAGCTCGCCATGAGGATTACAAGCAAGGTTTCATGGATCGTATCAACCAACTTTTCAATATGGAAGGTTGGAGCGCTCCCCTTGCCCTAACCCTTCTGCTCAGTGCAGCTGCGTTAGTGGCCGGAGCCTACTTCACCGTTACCGGGGTCGTAGAAATTTCCGAAACGCAAAACTGGCTTCCCAGCGTGCTGGGTGGCAGCGTGGTTGCATTGGGAGTCTCTGCACCAGAAATGCTGCTCGCTCTGCGTGCGGCAAAACGAGGAAATGGTGACAGCGTTATCAGTCTGCTCGTGGCTTCCACGGTGCTGAACTCAACGCTCGTCATGGCCATTCCTTCTTTCTTCGGAACGCTGAATGTAACCAGCGATACGCTCGTAGTAGCCCTGCCCTTTATGCTCATTGCTCTGATTTTGTTCACTTACTCTACGCTTCAAAAAAAGTGGTCCATGTACGAGGGAGCACTTATGATTCTGCTCTACCTCGTATTCTTATTTCAATTTATTAATCCTTTATTCTCATGATGAACAATCAAGATTCAAAGAAAGCACCCGTGCTCTTTGACGCGATTGCAATCTCCGTTGCTTCCCCAGAACAGATCCTTTCCTGGTCTCATGGTGAAGTGAAAAAGCCGGAGACCATCAACTACCGAACTCAAAAGCCGGAACGTGATGGACTTTTCTGCGAACGCATTTTCGGTCCTACGAAGAACTGGGAATGTGCCTGTGGAAAATACAAACGCATTCGTTACAAGGGAGTTATTTGTGAAAAATGTGGAGTGGAAGTTACCCGCTCTATCGTTCGTCGAAGCCGTATGGGACACATCACCCTCGCGGTGCCGGTGACTCATATTTGGTTCCTCCGTTCGACTCCAAGCCGTATCGGTTTGCTGCTCAACCTGCCTGTAAAGACGCTTGAACAAATTGTGTACTTCGCGGCTTACATCATCACGGAAGTGGATCAAAAAGCTAAGGAAGCGGCTATCGCCCAACTCGACGACGAGTTCCACAGCTACAAAAAGGATCTGATCCGCGAGTACGAAGAACGTCTTCGTGCAGGTGGAACCAGCCCTAAAGACATCGAAAAAGAACAAGCCATGAAAGTGGAAGAACTCAACGAACAAATGGAACAAGCCCGCATGGACTTGGACTCTCTGGAAAACAGCAAGGTACTCACCGAGTTGGAATACCGAGACATGTCTATGAAATTCGGACACGTGTTCAAGGCCGGTACCGGTGCGGAATCTCTGCACAAGATCATCGGAAACATGGACATGGACAAAGAGATCAAGGACATGGAAATCGAAATGGAAAAGGCCAGCGGACAAAAACGCACCAAGATCATGAAGCGCATCAAGCTCATCGGATCTCTTGTAAAAGCAGGTATTAAATCAGAATGGATGATCATGACCGTTCTGCCTGTTATTCCACCAGATCTTCGTCCGATGGTTCAGCTCGATGGAGGACGCTACGCAGCTTCCGATCTCAACGATCTTTACCGACGTG
>CAYHHJ010000153.1:0-2830 GCA_964356405.1 uncultured Candidatus Peribacteria bacterium
ATTCACCTGGATGTATTGGGAGTAGTTTTTTTTTCATAGGTTTAATGGTAATCGACAATTTCTACATCGTGCGCATTCTTCCCTATCCAGTAGAAACAAATTCTCCACTGCCGATTAATTCGGATACTGTATTGGCCTTTCCTATCTCCTTGAAGGAGTTTGAAATGATTGGAAGGAGGATTCAGAAGGCATTCAAGCTTGTCTGCCATATGGAGATTCCATAGCTTCGTTAGAGCTTTTCTCTGAATTTCGGAAGGAAGTTTTTTGGAATATTCTCGATGGAAAAGCTGAGATGTCTCCTTATCTTTAAAACTATTGATCATACAAATGATAACGTAACGCGTTAATAGTGTCAACTGAGCGAACTCCCTAACTATAAAGAAAAAGTTCTGAAAGATTCCTGAATTCACTACAAAAGCAGACCCGAGTTTTGCACAATCCTTGCCAAATTCTCCCTTTGCCGTTATAAATAAATCACATGAACACCTGCAGTCACACTGACAGCAAGAAGAAGCCTCTCTAAAAAGGAGGTGATTTTCTGTTAGCCAGCTGCTACACTCACCTCCTTCTCAGGAGGTTTTTTTAAATCCTGACCAGACACTATGAACGCACGACTTGATCGAGGACAGGAAACCCTTCTAAAAGCAGAAGTTTTAGCCACCAAAATTGGCGGACTCAATGCTTGTCTATTTCAAAGCAACTTGAAGCACGTTCAAGAACGAGTGGAGCAAGGGAAAAAACAAATCCTCGTGGTTTCGGCTCTAAGAAGCAAAGAATTCAATACCACCGATGAACTTTTAAAGATGGTCCAAGCTTTAAAAAAACGCGATTTTTTAACAGCCTCCAGTTTGCTCCATGAAATTGCAGAGTTCCATTATACCCAGATCAAAGAGAACGTGGAGCCAGACGCCCAAGATGCCTTATTCGCCGTGATAACAAAAAAGTTTTTCGATTTGAATATACTTATCGGTGATTTTGCTGCAGACCCAAGACTTTTAACCCGCTTACAAAACATTGGTGTGGATTGGATTTTCACCAATGGAGCGGGACAGCATCAATCCCTCACCGGCTTTGGTGAAGATGTAGCGCAGGAAATGTATAAAGTTTACTTGGATCAACATAAGCTCTCCGTAGTCAGTGTAGAGAAAGAAGGAATCACTCAAGCAGTTTATGAAGACAATCCAGCAAATGCATTGACTAGAAAACAAGAAAGTTTGGCCCGAGTTCGAAGAGGACTCAGCGCCCAAGCGCGAGTAGTTTTAGCCCCAGAGGATGCCTTGGTGGTTGAGGGAGGTGCCTTTCCCTTCTTAGCAACTGAACGAAGCTACAGCGATGCCACCGCTGCTGAAATGGCCCGAGCAGCCTCGGAAACAGGAGCCATCACCACCTTGGACGAACAAAAGCAGACCACCATTATGACTGCCGACGGCCTAAGTGGAGTTAAGCCAATACGACTTATGAGCCCTGCTCTTTTACGCGAGTTCACCGGAACACGAGCCGCTGGCTCAAAAGTACTTCAAGCACGAGCCGCCCACGCTCTCAAAGGCACCAAAGTGGACATCGTTGTGCATAATCCCGATGCTCCACAGAAAGGCAGCACCTTAATCCCCCATGATGCAGGTTTAGAAGTGGATGAACTTGAGATTGTAATGGGTAGAAAAACAAAAACAGTGCTCCGGATAGAAGGAAATATGGCAGAGCGAAAAGGTGTGCTAGCCGCTATCACTCGTGTGCTCGGCACTAAAAATATTGATCAAACGGTGAGCACTCGAGACACCGTAACACTGACCTTAGATGATGGACTCGGTGCCACAGAAGTTGAAGACATTGAACGTTTGGTCCAGGCTGAACTCGACGATTCTTTCACAGTTAAAAAACACGGTGAGCTGGGTCTTTTATTCTGCTTGGGAGGTTCTCAGCGTGAACATCCTTCCAGTACGGCTTCCACAAAAATCCTCATGGCAAACAGGGTAATGGAACCCCCTTTTGCAGCTCAAGTGATGGAGGGTGGTGAAGAAGGCGTGGCTATTCCTTTTGTCCTCACCGTAGAAGGACCCATGAGCGATTCACCCGGAGTTTTGGCGGTAATCACGGAAGCTCTCAAAGAATATAATATCGACCAAACCTTCAGTACAGAAAGCACCTGGACCATAACGCTTGATGAAACCGTTAGCGAGCAGGATCTTGGCAACCTGCATAAAAATCTCAATGCAAAATTCGGTAACGGTTGGACTTTTGAAACCCGAACTCAACTACGTGTGCTGGCTCAAACTGAAGCTTTTGACGAACATCCCTTAATTAACCTGTTGAATCTCCACGACATACCCGTGCATTACATGCATGCTATTCCTGAGCGTGGAGTCAGCGTAATGATGATTCCTCAAAATTGCCTATCGTCCGCCGCCCAAATCCTTCATAATTTCTTCCATGATGAAGCCGCTTGAAGCCTTCTCCATCGCCGCCCAATTTGGAACACCGGTTTTTATTTACTGGGAAGAACGCTTGAAGAAAGCCGCAAAAGAAGCCCTGAGCTTTGGCGCACCCTTTGGCCTCACCGTTCGCTACGCCATGAAGGCCAGCCCGAATCGCCACATCCTCGCACTCCTTCAAAGCATGGGCATTCAAATCGACGCGAGCTCCGAATACGAAGCCTTGCGTTGCATCCATTTTGGAATTCCAGCGAATCAAATTCTGCTCACCAGCCAGGAAATTTCAGCCCGCTTGCCCAGCCTCATCGAGCAAGGGATGGAATTCAACGCCTGCTCTCTCCACCAACTCGAAAGCTATGGAAAAACTTTTCCCGGCACTTCCGTTGGCATCCGCATCAACC
>CAYHHJ010000154.1:0-2819 GCA_964356405.1 uncultured Candidatus Peribacteria bacterium
TACGAATTTCTAAGTATTTGCGGCCATCACGCTCTTTGCATTCACTTTGAACTGACTTCCAGCATGCACGTGGGCACCCATGTAGATGCGCCTTTGCACATGCTCGCGGGCGGCAAAAAACTTTCGGATTTTCCCGTGGAGCATTTCATTGGGAAGGGCTTTTTGCTGGATGGACGTGGAGTTGCTCTGGTCGATGTGAATCTCTTGGAAGGCATCGATTTGCAGGGAGCGGAAATGCTTTTGGTTCACACGGGCTGGTCTAGAAAATTCAGAGATGCCGATTATTACGAAGGATTCCCTGTGCTCACGAATGCCTTCGCTGAAAAAGTGGCGAGCTTGGGTTTAAAGATGGTGATTTTGGACACGCCCAGCCCCGATACGGCTCCTTACGAAGTCCACAAAATTCTTTTGGCCGCGGATGTGCTCATTGTTGAAAACGCCACGAACTTTGAGTACTTGGAAGGCAAGTCTTTCAAGATTTTTGCCCTTCCTCCTAAGTTCGATTGGGAAGGCGCACCGATTCGGGTGGTGGCGGAGCTCTAAAATAAAGCTTCCACTCCAAACAGCCCTGCGACCCACCAACTCAGTGGCGAAAGTAGGATGTTATTCGCGGTGTGCACGAGCACGCCCATCCAAATGCTTTTAGTTTTGAGTGTGAGCCAGGCGAGGAAGGGGCCGATAATCAATCCAGCATAGAAGACTTGATACAACATGGCATCCGGAGTGTAGGAACTGAAGTTTTTCAGGTGCCAAATTGCGAAGAGAAACGAGCTGAGCACGATGGCTGTCCTTTTGCTGTAGAAGGCGAGGAGCCCGCCGAAAATGAGACCACGAAACAGCACTTCTTCGTAAAGTGGAGCAAAGATTGTGACCCAATGATTTCCAGGTAGGGGCAGCAGTCCAGTCGTGAGCCACTGATAGTAGTAGTAGGCAATTGACGCCAGGTACGCCAGCACCAGTAAAATGATCTGATGTGTGACCGTGAGTTTTCCGATGGGACGGAGAGGAAGGAAGTTCATTGAAGTTTTGGTGTGGGGCGATTATCCTCATCTTATGAAGGAATGGTTCCAAAGTCTACTCTCGGCGGACCTTGCGGTGGAAAATTGGGTCACGGTGCATCGTGACCTGGACCTCACGCAGGTTTTCATGTGGATCACGCAATTGGGAAATGTGTATGCGATCAGTGCACTTTTTGTTTTCAGTTTTCTGGTTTTGCTGTCGATGCGAAAACGTGTGGAGGCTCTGTGTTTAGCGGGCTCTCTGCTGGCGTGTTTTTTGAGCACCTATTTCTTGAAGTACGAGTTGGAGCGTCCGCGTCCAGAACATGCTTTTTATCTTGAAACTTCTTTCTCGTTCCCCAGTGGTCACGCGTCCATGTCGGTGGTTTTGTACGGGATGCTGACTTATCTTTTGGTGAAACGGTTTAAAAAAATGAGGCAAAAAATGCTCGTGATTGTTCCTTCTGTTTTGCTTGTGCTCTTGATTGGCTTCAGTCGCATTTACCTAGACGTCCACTATTTGAGTGATGTGTTGGGCGGATTGTTGTTGGGCTCCATTTTCTTGAGTCTTGGGATTTTTTTCGACCGCAGGGCGTGTAAGATGAATGTATGGAAATCTTAAAAACTTTTGCTCCACTTAAGTTTGAGTTTGCCATCCTTTGATCAATTCATTTTTGGCTTTGTAATCGTTCATCATCCAGCCTCGAAGCATGCGCTCACGTTCTGAGACCATTGATTCGTCTTTTTCGGAAGGACGAATGTTGGTGATGTCGAAGATTTGTTGCAAGGCGACTTCTTCCATTGCTACATGAAAGGTGGTGCCATGAGGGCTTTGTTGGTCGAGGGCACTGGTGAAGTTGATGACCCTCACGTCGGGGATGGCGTCTAGGATTTGGATCAAGCCCGAACTGCTTGGGAAACAGGTGCCTTGTAACCACTCTTCAATTCCATTCCCAGGATAAATCGCTGCAAATTTTTCTCGATCGTCTTTGATGCGCTCCGTGGTGGGTCGATGCTTGTCGGCGAACAAGACCACTCCTGAGTCTGGAGTGAAAATGGTTTTGCACGCTTCTTGCACGGCCTTCACTGCGGCTTGGTGGTCGTTTCGTGAAACAAAGGCCGCCATGTTCGCCAGCCATGCGGGCCACGCTAAAAGTGGCGGGAGATAAAGTGGATTATAAAGCAATTCTTTTTTGCCGACGCCCTTTGCGCTTCCTGCTAAACGGCTCATGACTTCAATCGTGATCCATTGGGTTTCGTAACTCGGATGATTTCCGATCCACACCATTCGTTCGTCGGGCCCGCAGGGTCTCACGTCGCCGTGAACTTCCGTTCTCATGTCGAATACGTTTTCTGTAGCGGCTTTAATACCTTTAAGAGGGACTTTCTCAACTCCATCAAAGGCTTCTCCAAGCAGTGCACGGCGGTAGACTTCTGCGGTGAATTCCAATAGCTCTCCAGCCAAACTTAGATTGAAGACGGTGTCACATCCTATGCGTTCTAAAGTCCCAGGTTTTTCCATGCGCTTGTGTTAGGAGTCAGCATACCGTCTTTTATGGCTTTAGGGTAGGATGGAATTCCATGGAAACTTTCAAGCTTTTCTTTCCGCTGCTCCTCTCGGGTTTCGTGGTGCTCATGACGCTGAGTTTTGTGCTGGGAGTTTTTTTGGGAGGGCCTTTCATTCCCACGCATGAACGCAAGGTTGGGAAGATGCTCACACTCGCGAAACTTAAAAAGGGGGAGAAGGTGGTGGATTTGGGCGCGGGCGATGGACGCTTTGTCATCGCTGCGGCAAAACTGGGCTTTGAAGCGGTGGGAGTG
>CAYHHJ010000155.1:0-2817 GCA_964356405.1 uncultured Candidatus Peribacteria bacterium
ACTGGGCAGATACATTTGGTCGGTATAATTTACGTAGAGGGCGTGGGGCAGATATCAATTGGTTGAAGCTGACGTCGGATCTCCCAAATCCAGAATCCATTATCCAACTCGTTGATGATAATGGAAGGGAATGGGTAATGTTAGAGGGGATGATTGACTGGAGAGAAGAAGTGCCGCCAGAGTTCGACCGTTTTGACCTTCAAACTAGGACGGCATGGTATATGGTGAGAAGCTACGTTTTTAAATCCAAAAACAGGAGAGATATCTTGAGCTGGGCAAGTAAAAAGAACTTCATGGGCAGATGGATGCCAGAATCCCATTCGTCTTACGAAATTTTTCTTGGCGAATACGTCGATTCACGTGCCTTTGAATTTGAGCGAGGAACCGTGGAAAAATGGGAAAAGATTCCTAAGTTAAATGCAGGCCACGCCGTGATCGTGTCTGATGATGAATATCTCAATGAGTTTACGATCGATTGTTCCCATGAAGGTGCAATTTCCATGAAACTCCCCGCACCTTGGTTGATCAAGGAAATGAGGTTAAAACACACATACCTTGATGGAAGATTTTTTGACGAGGATGGTGAGCTCGCAATTTTCTGTACCAGTATATTTGATGAACGGTGTCCTGCGGCCCTGCTTATCCGTAAGCCCCACTTGTTAAAGTTTTTGAGAACAAATAAGCAACACGATCTATTTTGGACATTGCTTGGTGAAAAACAGATGATCGGTGGTAGCGACAGGCAAGCAAATTGGATTGGCAGGTTAGAACTTAGTGGAGCTTACGCTTTAGATGCTCGTGGTAAGCTGAAAGGCCAGTTGCATTACCATTTCAACAAACAATAGAGCTTCGAGTTCGTATCCCGTTTAATGTTCAATTCCCAACTGGTGATGGCAACGGGTTGGCACGGAGCCTCTCTTTTAAGTGTTTGAGCTTTGGCAACCAGTCGAATATAGTTTCGAAGAAGGTGTTCCAATTAAAATCGGTAGAGTCCACCATTAGAAAAAGTTGAAAAACTTGGAAAATTGGAAAAGCAGAAAAGGCTTGCTAGCCAATCTATGAGGATGGGCTATTTCGTGTTATAATGGGAAGAAATATTTGATATGCAAAACCCTAATAGTTCAGACCGCTCTCCAGAAAAACAAAAGACGGTAAAAGCTATTCTAGATACTTTTGCTCAACTTGCGCCAGAACTTAAAGCTACTTTGGTTTCGGAAGATCCAGCCGTCGTAACTTTGGACTACACACCTGTTCCACTTGGTTTTGAAAAACCAGAAAATGAAGCAGAACGAAAGTACAAGCTGGTACTGGATATTGTTCGAGACAACCTTGACCTGCTGGGTAGAGAACCCTCTAGTGGACATCATTTTCACGAAACTCATGAAGGTGTTCATCATCATGATGGTCATCATGGGCACGGTGAAGAAGCAGCAGGGTCAATAGCTAGAGATCCACGGGATCTTGTGTCTGAAGTAGTAACTCGTGCAACAGGGCGGTTCTTTGAAATATCAGCCGAACTAGCTCGATTAGCACTTCGAAATATTGCCCAAAGTATTGATAAAACGCCTGCGCCAAAAACAACTACTTTGTCTAATACATTAATTCCCGCATGGAAAGAGAGGCATTTAACTAAAGCGGGGGCGACAGATGTTCGTGACTGTCGTGAATTGACCAGTGAGAATGGTGAGATCATATATCTTATGCCCGCAAGCGAATATCGTGAAAAAGTGGCAAGTAAAGGTTTACGTCTGAAGGATAAGAAAATTCGAGAAGCAACTCGTCGTTGGGTGGAAGACATTCATCGCATTTCACCAGAGGATACGACTGAAGAACATGTAGATGAAATGATGGCAGCCTTAGCTCTTCGAGGGGAAACGATGTACCTTGTCCCAATCCTATCGGGGTTAAAGCCTGCTGGCTTTGAATCTTGTGGCTTGGGCATTAGCCGAGCCTCTTTACCCATGTTGGAACGGCTTTCGCAGGAGATTCCTGATCAGATTCAAGTTTTGAAAATGACCGAACATTACCATGAGCATGGTTTCTCAAGAGATCAGCTACTTATATACAACCCAAGTACTGTTGATAGCTTATTAAAGCAGTATCCAGGAGTATTCTCAGCCTTAGGAATAGCTCAAGGGACTCACTCTTATAATTTGGTTGAGCAGGTTTTGGTTCGGTACAACTTGGCTAACGATGAAATGACTCCTGAATATAGCAAAGCCGTTGGATTGCTTCTTGGATATGACGAATACAGTATCGACAATTATGATAAGCCAAAAAAAGACCGCCCCGATGGTAAGTGGGAGCCGCATTCCTACCATTTTAATGAAAAACCACTTTGCATTTGGGGAGTAGATTATAGTATTGCCGACCCAGAAACGAATAAAGACTATCAGGCTCAGTTAAAAGCTTATGAAGGACTTCAAAAATGGATTGAACAAAGGCTCGAAGAAGCCGAGAAACCCTATGAAGTGTTAAGGGGAATACCTGTCTATAAAGAACATGCCGATACATCTGCAAGAATAGCTGGTACTTTGAATTAGTGTAGTTTCACTGCATGCGGAGCAGACCGGAGGGGAGAACCACCGAAGGACGGGTTCGTTTATTAGCGAGCGCAGTGAGCGTCTTCCCGCCATCTCCACCTGCCGCTATTTTAAATGCACCGAACACCGAAAATCCTGTAGGCTGGTCTCGATGAAAAAGATTTTCCTGCTTGGAGTGTTTACGCTTACTCTCACCAGTTGTGGCTCTGCTGAGCTAGCACTTTTTGTTGTAAATGGATCTGCCATGGAGCCTACCTTTAAAAATGGAGACTAT
>CAYHHJ010000156.1:0-2803 GCA_964356405.1 uncultured Candidatus Peribacteria bacterium
ATTTCTGTTCCATGTGCGGGCCACACTTTTGCAGCATGAAGATAACGGAGGACGTGCGGAAATACGCGGCGGAGCAAGGCATCGCCGAGGAAGAAGCGTTGAAAAAGGGAATGGAAGAAAAATCCAAAGAGTTCACGGAGAAAGGAAGCGAGCTTTACGCGAAGGCATGAACAGTGATAAACTGCAAGTCATGAAAGCGGCATTGCTTGAAATCGCAACGCGCAAAGGCAAACCCGTCTCAGTCAATGTCTGACACCCCAACATATCCCAAACCATTCTTCATTCGGCTTTGCGCGCCATCGCCGCGAGCGGGCGCTATTCGCGCCATCGTTATCTTTTCGGTTCTCTTCATCATAGGCTTGGGGGTTGATGCCCTGCTTTCCATCCACAACGAGTTTCCGTTCGCTTTCCTCTTTCTGGCCGTTTATTGCGGAATCATTTCGTTTGGATCGTGGGGGCTGGGCCATGTGTATTGGCAAACAAGGCACACCCTTGAAGAACTTGGTCTTGTTGAGGAAACAAAAGTTTGTTTGCGGAAAATTTACGCGAGCAAGCCAATGTTGGCTTGCGGTGTGGCTTTTGCGGTGTTTGTTGGAATTGTTCAAATCGCACTCCAATTTAAGGTTTCAATCTGGATTTCAATATACTTCTGTTTGACAAACGTGCTGGCCGGCTTTGTAACGGGGCTTGGCCTGTGGACGGCTTGCGGAAGTCTTCGCTTAGGCGACGCAATCAGCAAAAGCAACTTGACCGTCTTCTTGCTTGCTCCATTCCAAACGCCAGTCGTTCGGAAACTCTCGCGAGTGATGTGGAGCTACAGTCTGTTGTTTACGTTTGAAGTGCTGCTGTTTTCAGTCGTGGTGACTTTGGCGGCAGTGATGATGAATACACGCGCCACGCCGATTCTGGGCAGCAAATTTACTGCACTTGACATTGCCGGAGCTTCATCATTCTTTTTCTTGGCGTTTTTCAGCCCTCTTTACACGCTCGCGCTCCAACAGAAGATTCTGTCCGCTGTGCGTCGCGCCAAAGAAGCGGCACTCGCAGATTTAGACACGAAGTTGCGAGCGGCTCTGGAAAACCTTAAGTCGCCAGACCGCGAGAAGCTTTCGGATATTTTAGCCACAAACCAAACAGTGCGTGACGCACGAGAATTACCGTTTGCTCTCGAAAATGTGACGAAACTACTGACGATATTGCTCCCAGGTTTGGCGTATCTGTATGGCAAGAACTCCGAACTGATCAACCAACTCGGCGGAGTAATCTTGCAAGCTTTTCTACCAAGCGTTGGCAAATGAAAAACCTAGGCGAATCAACTCAGATGCTTGATGCGGTCGTGATTGGCGCTGGGCCAGCCGGTGCTACGGCTGCTTTTTTCTTGGCTCGTGGTGGAATGAAGGTCGTTCTCATCGAGAAGGAAAAGCTTCCTCGCGAAAAGGTATGCGGTGGTGGAGTTCAATCGCGCACCTTGAGTCAGTTGCCGTTCAGCTTTCAGGAAGTCGTGGAAGCCGAATCTTCGGGAATGGTGTTTACGAGAGAACTGCGATACGGATTCGTCCGACGTTCTCAAAAAACGATTGTTTATCAGGTCAGTCGCGCACGGTTTGACAACCTGCTCACCCAAAATGCTGCTGCGGCAGGAGCGAAAGTTTTGGATGGTCTCGCCGTTTCAAACGTTGAGGCAGGCGGTGACGGTTGTTCTGTAAGAACGAGCGCTGGTGACACATTCAAATCCAAATTCGTGGTTTTTGCAGACGGCGTTACGAGCATCGGTCAGAAGCTTCTCAATCCACAAGAGTCTCGCTTCCTTCAACTCGGAATGGAATTTGATGTTCCATTGGTCTCCAAAGCTGGACGCTATGATTCCACGCTGGTCTCAGTTGATTGGGGCACGATGCCAGACGGCTATGGGTGGATTTTCCCCAAGAAGGATCACCTCGTAATCGGATGTGGCGGGCCAAGGAATCAAAACCAATCGCTCAGAGCCTACCTCGGTGCATACACGCGCCGCTTGGGTTACGGGGAGTCCGAATGCCAAAATCTTCGAGCACACCCAATCCCTTCACTTACGCGCCAAACTGTTGTGGCAAACGAACGATACATTTTAGCCGGGGACGCTGGAGGTTTCGTCGAACCGTTTTCGGGTGAGGGCATCTCGTATGCAATCAAAAGTGGGTCAGCGGCAGCAGAAGCAATCATTGCAACGCTTGCCGGAAAAGAATCTTTGCCGACAGCATACGTGTCTAGGGTGGACGAGAGCCTGATTCGCGAAATCCTGAATCTCAGAAAGATGAAGGAGTATTTCGCCCTCGTTCCTCAGCATGTGCATCGCCTGTTCCAGAAGAATGACCGCGTCTGGGCGGAGTTTTGCAATGCCCTCTACGGAAACGCGCCAGCGACGGTCGTGAGAGACAAAGCACCATTTGCTTTCATGTGGCCGGTGCTCGATGTGTTCGCTTCGATGGCCTACCAACGGTTTTTGAAACGAAAAGTCGCGCTAGATGACAAGTATTTTGAAGACATCTTGGCTAGAGCGCAGGAAGAACCGTATCTCGGCTTGCTCAGTTCGACTGCGGTTTCGACTGGCGTTAACGCGGCAGCCGCAAAAAGCACACGCGAGGCCACTTCAACAGTCGGTTGACCCCGTCGGTTGCATCGCGCCGACATTCGTTTGTTTGACCGAGTTCGCAGAAAATTTTAACGCGAGTTGAATTTGAAAAGTTTTGCCCAAGTTGAATCGAGTTGCGCCCACATCACCAGCGGCATCGGCGCGGCGATGATTGGCTGGTATGGCTGCGCGATG
>CAYHHJ010000157.1:0-2780 GCA_964356405.1 uncultured Candidatus Peribacteria bacterium
AGAATATGATCCCGGTCATGTTTCCGTCCCGGACGGCTTTCATGAGCTGAGATTCGGCCATGTCATTGACGATTTTCTTTCCGGAGTACAGTGCTTCATCGGATTCTTCGGCGAATTTTTCGTCTTCCTTCCGCCAGCGATAGTAAGTCGCTCTACCAATCCCAGTTTTCTCACAGGCGACTTGAACAATCGGAGTTTTACGAAGGTTTTCTAGAAGTGCCTCCTTGTTCTTTTCGGTTTTTTGCATTGCTAAGTCGTCCATGGCTTATGGGGTTAGTTTTATTCCTTTGATCCCCGCCACCTTCTCAAATCTTTCGATGATGACTTCGCAGTAATCAGGATCTAGCTCTACGCCAAGGCATCTCCTCTTAGTTTGTTCACAGGCGATGAGCGTGGAGCCACTGCCTAAGAAGGGATCGTAGACCGTGGCTCCTAAGGCCGTGCCGTTTAATATCAAGCGTCTTAGCAGAGACACCGGCTTCATGGTGGGATGGAGCGCATTCTTCTTCGGCTTTGGCGCAACTAGGACGCTTTTATCCTTGTCCTTGAGTGGTTCGTGGATTCCGTGCCACCCGTATACGATCAGTTCATGCTGAGGGTTATAGTCCAGCCTTCCTAGGACTGCGCCGGTCTTTACCCAAATCAGTAGCTGCGAAAGCTTGAAATCCTGCGCCTTGAGTGCGCCATGAAGGCCGAAGAGCATTCGGTCGCTGTTGAAGATGTAGTAGGCATTCTTGGCCTCCAAATAGGGCTTTATTGATGCCAGCCAATGCTCTGTGAAATCTTTATACTCTTCCTCGGATTGAATATGGTCGTTGGCGATGATTTTATGCTCCTTCGTAGAGTTCTTTATTCTGTTCTCCACATATCCAACACCGTAAGGTGGATCTGTGAGGATGAGCTTTATCTTTGAATTTTTCAACAGAGTTTCCACCTGCTCTGGCCGAGTTGAATCCCCACACAGCAGTAAGTGCTTACCGAGCTGGAAAATATCCCCGATCTTAACTAAGTTTTGTGGCCTTTTGGCTTGTGAGTTTTTCATAGCGTTTGATTATGAGAGAGGAGAAGATGGGGTCTAGCTCTACGAGGTAGCACGTGCGTTTGAGTTGCTCCGCAGCTATCAGTGTTGAGCCAGATCCTCCGAATAGTTCTAGAATGGTGTCTCCGGGCTTGGTGCACCTACGAATCGCTTTCTCGTAAAGTGTTGGTGGCTTTTGCGTGGGATGCTCCATTTCGCTAGCGGGGAGGCGTTTTTCGAGCCAGACATTAAACATGTCTAAAACGTCCCCATGGAGGCGATTGCCCGTGCCTACTTCCTTGTTCATTACTTCGTTGAAGGCCGTGTGGTACTTGGAAAGGAAGGGATCTTCTCGAATTCCGTAAATGCAGGGTTCAAAAACTTTGTGAAAGGCCACCTGCGGAGTGCTCATTTGGTTGTTTTTGAGCCAGATACAAACTCGTTTATTCTGAATTCCGATTTTTTCATAAACGCTTTGCACGAGACCGATGTACCTTTCATCTGACCAGCAGAAGAAGTGTGCACTCGGAAGACTCGCTTTGAGGCCATTCTGCAGACATTCACTCAGGAATTTTTCGTACTCTTCGTTGGTTTTAGTATCCTGGACTTTGGTGCCTCCATATTTCCCTTTTCCACCAATGCCTTTGTTGTAATCCAAGCCGATGTTGAACGGGGGATCTGCCGTGATGAACCCTACCTTTTCCCCGGCAAGGAGCTTTTCAAAAGTTTCTGGTTTCGTGGAGTCTCCGCAGATTAGTCTGTGTTTGCCGAGACTCCAGACTTCACCTTCTTTTACAAAGGGTTCTTTGATGTTTTTTAGTTCTTCCTCAATATCGAAATTATCATCTTCGGTTTCTAAAACGTCGTCCCATATCTGTTGCAAATCACTGTCATCAAAACCAACATCCAGAAGCAAGGAGATGTCTAGTTCGCGGAGCAGTTCAAAATCCCAAGTGCCCGTGTTTTTGTTTAAGCGTAGGTTCAGTTCCTTTTCCTTCTCGACGTCTTGTATACCTAAAAAGACCAATGGGATTTCTTTGAAGCCGATGTCTTTGCAGACTTTTAACCTTAAATGGCCACCAATTACGATGTTTTTTCGATTTGGAGCTCCGTTCACAATGATTGGATCTATTAAACCAAATCTCTTGATGCTCTCTTTCAGTTCAGCCTCTGCTTTTGCTTCGAACTTTCTTGGGTTGTATGGAGCTGGATTCAGCTTGTCTACTGCTACCTGGTCAATTTTGATGTCTTGCATATGAGTGGGTTAAGTATCTCACTCATACATGTCGAAAAAGGGGGTGGAGAAAGTATCTCACCTCCGAAACGTTTCTCCACCCCTTCGAATTATGTTTTTATCGTATTTCGAAGCCGGATGCCTTTACCCGGGATCAACTCAATTAAAGTTTCCCCATTTGCTAATCTTTCCGGTAATTGAAAGAATCTTTTGGCTGCTCTAAGGGCATCCTTGATTCTCCTTCGCATGTCATCTCCTTCAAGTTCCTTTAGACCTCTTTCTCTTAGGAAGTTTTCAATAATCTCATATGTACAAATGCCCTCATCACTACATAGCTCTATAACGGCCCAAAGCAGCAGAGCATGTGTGGAATCTATTTTTCTTCGTTCAACTTTTTTACCATAAATCAAAAGTGTATCCTCCTGAAAAGAGAGAACTTCCTGAGGTATTTCGACCTGTTCAAGTCGTTTGAGCGTTTCCTCTGCGAAATCATAGTCGTAGTCAAATTTTTATTTTTCAAATAACTTT